>NZ_JBHWUU010000004.1:0-178892 GCF_042737375.1 Streptomyces sp. NPDC060000 | reverse complement strand
GAGACAGCCCCTGCACCTTGTGACTGCTCGAAGTACTTGAACTGCGTCAACTACGCCCGGCTGTACGGGTCTTCGGCCAGCCGCACCAGCATCTTGCCGACGTTTCCGCCGGCCAGCAGGGCGAGCAGGGTCTCCGCCGCGCTGTCGAGGCCGTTCGTCACCGTCTCGCGGGCCGTCACGCGGCCGGAGCGCAGCCAGTCGGCGACGCGGCTCTCGAACTCCGCCCGCAGATCCTCGTGGTCGCGGATGATGAAGCCGCGCAGGGTCAGCCGCTTGAGGACCGCCTGGATCAGCTGGTTGATGTCGGCGGAGCGCCGCTCGCCGCCGAACTGCGACATCATGCCGCACAGCGCGACGCGGCCGTCCGTCCGCAGCGCGTGCAGAGCCGCGGCGAGCTGTTCGCCGCCGACGTTGTCGAAGTAGACGTCGATGCCGTCGGGCGCCAGCCGGGTCAGGGCGTCGCGCACCGGCCCGGCGCGGTAGTCGGCTGCGTCGTCGTAGCCGAACTCCCGCACCAGCAGGGCACACTTGTCCGGTCCTCCGGCCGTCCCGACGACGCGCTCGGCGCCAAGCAGCCTGGCGAACTGTCCGGCGGCGCTGCCCACGGCCCCGGCCGCCGCCGACACGAAGACGGTGTCGCCGGGGCGTACCTCGGCGATCCGCGCGAGCCCGACGTAGGCGGTGAATCCGGTCTGTCCGAGCAGTCCCAACCACGTGGTCAGCGGCGCGAGTCCGGGGTCGATACGGCCCGCCGCGTCGGTGTCGGCGGGCGCCAGGACAGCCCACTCGCGCCAGCCGAGCTGGTGGCGTAGGAACGTGCCCGGCGGCACCGAGGGGCAGCGGCTCTCCTCCACGACGCCGAGGGCCCGGCCGTCGAGCGGTGATCCAGGCGTGAAGTTGTGCGTGTAGTGCTTCTCGGTGCGCTCCAGCCGGCCGCGCATCGAGGGGTCGACGCTCATATAGAGGTTGCGGACCAGGAGTTGGCCCTCGCCGAGCCGCGGAAGCGGGTGCTCCCGGACGGCGAAGTCGCCGGGGGCGGGCTCCCCCTCGGGGCGGCGCACCAGACAGACCACCCGGGTGGTACGGGGTGGCACGGGCTCACTCCTCCGGCTGCCGGACGCCGCGCCGCTGGGCGAGGCGGCCCACCCAGCCGGCCATCTGGAGGTCGGCGTGGCGCAGCTCACCCGACTGCCAGCGGGCCTGGAAGTCGAAGATCCCCCGCACGCCGGTCTTGGGGTCGGTCACCTCCACCAGCCCGTCCTCCGTGAGCCGGTACACGTGCCCGGTCAGCGGATGCGTCACTTGTTTGGGACTCACGGCTCACTCCTGCGGTCTGCGGCGAACGCCGCGTTTGGTCACGGTCACCGGGCCCTCGACCCGGAGCCGGCAGGCGAGCCGGGTCAGGCCGTCCACCGGCTTGCGCAGGGCCTCGATCCCCTCACGCTCCAGCGGGCCCACGGGCGAGCAGTTCTCGGCGCCCTCCTCGACCTCCACGAAGCAGGTACGGCAGGTCGCTCTGCCGCCGCAGACGGTGGGCCAGCGGTAGCCGAGCCGCTGGGCGGCGCTGAACAGGTCCTCGCCGTCGCGCACCGCCAGCTCGGCACCGGAGGGTCTGACCTCGACCCGGTGGGTCACGGTCACTTGTTCATCCACTGGTCGAGCGTCTGGTTGAAGTGGCGGATGCGGCTCTCCTGGTAGTTGGCCAGGGTGATGCCGGGCTTGCGCATGGTCTTCAGCCCCTGCTGGACGTACGGCAGGTTCTCGCAGTCCTGGTCGAAGACGGGCCCCAGCACGCCGAGTTCGGGGATGTCGGCGAAGAGCATGTCCTCCGGCACCCAGCGGATCGCGGCCGGGGGAGGCACCTCGCCGGGCTGCTTGGGGGCCGACATGAAGATGATCTCGGCGATGCAGGAGTCGGGGTCGAGGCCGTTGGGCCGGAACCGGTAGATGATGTTGGACTTGGCCCCGCCCCACGGGTTGAAGTTGGGAAACAGCAGATAGTTGATGGCGTCCAGCAGCTCGGTGTCGGCCGTGTCCGAGTAGTCCTGGGCCGAGGTGGCCGCCAACTGCTCGCGCATCCGCTCGGCGAGGACCTGACGGGCGGTCCCGCCGGCCGGTATCCCGGGCAGCTCGCCCTCGGGCATCACCAGGTCCCGGCCCTGGGCCGCCGCGTAGAACGCGCGTGAGTCGTAGAAGCTCTCCAGTACGTCCTCCTCCGTGACCGAGTCGGCCACGTGGGGGCTGGGCGCGCCCTGGATGTTGATCATGCGGTTCCAGTGGGGCTGGTCCGCCATGACGTCGTACTGGGAGTTGGCGTCCGCGAGCCAGGGCAGCATCTGCGGGTGCGTGGCGATCACGTGGAAGGACTCGATGAACGCGTCCTGGGTGATCTTCCAGTTGCACGGCAGCACCTTGGCGATGTGCAGGGACTTGTAGCGGTCCTGCAGCGGCCAGATGTAGTAGTCGTCGAAGGTGCCGCGGTAGCTCTCGAAGGACTCCGCGTAGGGGTCCATGTTGATGAAGACGAAGCCGCGCCAGGTGGCCACCTTGGCCTCGGGGAGTGCGTACTTCTCCGGCTCGACATGGGGGAAGTCCCAGGCGCACGGCGGGGTCTGCATGGTCCCGTCGAGGTTCCAGGCGAAGCCGTGGAACGGGCAGCGGAACTCGCCGACGTTGCCTCCGCCGGTGCGCAGTTTGCGCCCGCGGTGCAGGCAGGCGTTGACGTATGCCCGGATCTCGTCCGGCGCCGTGCGCACGATGATCAGTGAGTCGTCGCCGATCTCGTAGATCTCGTGGTCGCCGACCTCGGGGATCTCGCTCTCCAGGCAGGCGAACTGCCAGACCCGGCGCCACACCTGCCGCATCTCGCGCTCGGCCCAGTCGCGGGAGGTGAAGCGGGTGGTGTCGATGTCCTCGCTGCCGAGGTAGTCGTTGTTGACGTGCCGCAGCGCGGCGGGAACCGGTCGGCTGTCCCGGTCGAGGTAGTCCTGGACGCTGGGCCCGGGGCATCGGGCCGTGCCCAACTCCGATGTTTCGTCCATCATCTCTCCTCAGCCAGAAACTTTAGAGTGAGTGTAGTTAGCAGATGCGGCTGGGAGCAATACTCGCTGCCCCGACCGGGTTCCCAAGAGCCCGATTTCACGCAGAACAGCACAGCCCACCGCGAATTCATTGCGCACAACCCCTCCCCAAGTCCGACAGCGCGTGCCACACTCCGTCGCACCCGAGGCTGTAGAGCCTCACAAGTTTCTACGCCTTCGGGGCAGTGGCCGGCCATCCCGGTCCGCCTGCCCCGGCCGCAGCGCCGCCCGACTTTCCCGGCGGCCCGCGTCGTACCCCACGACGGCGCTCCCCCAGCAGGCCCCATCACCTGAGCGTGCCGTCCCGGCCCGGGCGGCACGGGACCCGCCTGTTCGAGACCGGCCACCGCGGACGCGGCAGCGTCGCGGGCCGCGCCGACGCAGGCACCACACCACGGGAGCACTCAACGATGAGTTCCAGACCCGGACGCGCGGTCCGCCGCGCGCTGACCGCGATCGTCCCCGTCACCGCCCTGTTCGCCCTGGCGGCGTGCGGCAGCCAAGCGACCACGGGCGCCGACACCGCCAAGGCGGCGGCCTCGGGCTCCCCCGGCCTCACCGCGGCCAGGGAGGCCCTGGCGAAGTACTCGAAGCGCCCGGACAAGATCCCGGTCACCGAACCGGTGGGCAAGAAGATCCCCGCCGGCAAGAAGATCGACTTCATCCTGTGCGGGGTGCAGTCCTGCAAGGACCTCGCCGACTTCTTCACGGAGGGCGCCAAGCAGCTCGGCTGGCAGGTCCAGCAGATCCCGACCCAGGGCACGCCGGAGTCCGTCCAGGCCGCCTACGAACAGGTGGTGCGCGACAAGCCGGACGCCGTCGTCGCCTCCGGATTCCCGCGCGCCGTCTACGGCAAGCAGCTGGCGCAGCTGAAGGCGGCCGGCATCCCGGTCATCCAGTCGAACGCCGACGACGTGGTGGGCGACGGAATCTCGCTGCTGAAGAACGGGCCGAAGGACGTCGCCGTCCAGGGCGAGATGCTCGCCTCGTGGGTGGTGTCCGACAGCGGCGCCAAGGCCGACACCGTCTACTTCGACCTGCCCGCCTACACCATCCTCAAGCCGGTCAAGGACGAGTTCGCCGCCAAGTACAAGGAGTGGTGCACGGGCTGCGCGCTGGACACCGTCGACGTGCCGATCACCTCCGTCGGCAAGGACATGCCGGACCGCGTCGTCTCCTACGTCCGCTCGCACCCGAAGGTGACCCACATCGTCTTCTCGCTGGGCCTGCTCAACGTGGGCGTCCCGGCCGCGCTGAAGACCGCCGGCGTCACCGGCAAGCACATCGCCGTGAACGTCGGCGACGCGCAGAACTACCAGTACATCAAGAGCGGTCTGAGCGACGGAGCGATGGCACTGAACTCGCACGAGACCGCCTGGCTCCAGGTCGACGCGCTGGCCCGCCACTTCACCGGCCAGTCCATGGACGTGGACCAGAAGGCGGTGCTGCCCAACATGCTGATCACCAAGGACAACCTCCCCGCCTCGCTCGGTGACTTCCCTCTCGTGGCGGACTACCAGGCGCAGTTCGAGGCGCTGTGGGGCTCGAACTGACCGACGCGGCCCCCGCCGCCGGCCACGCGCCGGCGGCGGCGCCCATGACGAAGGGAGCAGCGGTGCACGCTGACACGTCACCGGAGGCGACGCGCGGGGCGGCCGGACCGCGCGCCGGGACCGACCGGCCCGTGCTCCGGGTGTCCGGCCTGTCCAAGCGGTTCGGCGGGACCCAGGCACTCGACGACGTCGACCTCGACATCGCCCAGGGCGAGATCCACGCGCTGATCGGGCCCAACGGTTCCGGCAAGTCGACCCTCATCAAGATCCTCGCCGGCTACCACCACGCCGACTCCCGAGCGGTCGCCGAACTCGACGGCGAGCCGTTCGGCCTGGGGCAGATCACCGGTTCGCGGCACGACCGGCTCCGTTTCGTCCACCAGGAACTGGGTCTGGTCGACGAGCTGAGCGCCACGGACAACCTCGCGCTCAGCCGCGGCTTCGCCCGCACGGCCCTCGGAAACATCCGCTGGCCGGAGATGGAACGCCGGACGACGGCCCTGGTCGAGCGGTTCGGCCTCGGCATCGATGTGCGCCGTCCCCTGTCGACAGCCACCCCGGTGCAGCGCGCGGTGGTGGCCATCGCCGCCGCCCTCCAGGGCTGGGAGGGCCGGCGCGGCGTCCTGGTGCTGGACGAGCCGACCGCCGTACTGCCGCCCGGTGAGGTGGCCCGGCTCTTCGACATCGTGCGCGAGATCCGCGACGCCGGGGCCAGTGTCCTGTACGTCTCGCACCGCATGGACGAGATCTTCGCGCTGGCCGACCGGGTCACGGTGATCCGCGGCGGACGCCGGATCGCCACCCGCCGGGTCGCCGAGCTCACGCCCCGGTCGCTGGCGGAGCTGATGGCGGGCGAGGAGATGGAGACCGAGTACCGGCCGCGGGCTCCCTCGGGTCCCGCCGAGACGGTCCTGGAGGTCCGCGACCTGTGGGCCGGCCCGTTGCGCGGCGTGGGCTTCGACCTGGCACGGGGCGAGCGGCTGGGCATCACCGGCCTGGTCGGCTCCGGCCACGAAGCCGTGCCGTACGCGGTGTGCGGGGCGCATCCGGGGCCGGTACGCGGGAAGGTGCGGGTCCCGGAGCGGTCCCGGCATTGGACCGAGGCCAGGGCCGCCGACGGCCTGGGCATCCCGCTCGTCCCCGCGGACCGGGCCGGCGAGGGCGTCATCGGCGACTTCTCCGTCGGGGAGAACCTCACCCTGCCCCTGCTCGACCGCCTCCGCTCCCGAAGCGGACGACTGCGCCGGCGCCGGGAGACCTCGCTCGCCGAGGAGTGGATCCGGCGGGTGGGGGTGCGCTCGACGGGACGCGGCGCGCGGATCACCACCCTCAGCGGCGGCAACCAGCAGAAGGTCGTCATGGCCCGCTGCCTGGCCCAACGGCCGCCGGTACTGGTGCTGTGCGAGCCCACGGCGGGCGTCGACATCGCCACCCGCCTCCAGTTGTACGACCTGATCGAACGGCAGGCCGACGACGGCATGGGGGTGATCGTGTCCTCGTCCGACACCGAGGACCTGCTCGCCCTGTGCACCCGCGTCCTGGTGGTACGGGACGGCCGGATCGTCCGGGAGATCAGCGGCCGGGACATCACCGAACGCGCGCTGCTCCACGCCATGGAAGGAACCGAGTGAGATGACATCATCCCCGATCCGGGCCGCGGAGCTCCGGCCGAGCGGACCGGACGTGCCCGCGGTGCCCCCGGCGGGGCCACTGGGTGCCCTGGGCAGGCGGGCGGTGACCGCCCTGTCCTTCCGCAACATCGGCGCCGTCTACGTGTGGCTGCTGATCGTGGTGCTCTTCTCGGTGTGGGCGCCGGACACGTTCCCCACCTCCGCCACCGTCAAGCAGGTCCTCAACGGCAACGCCGTGGCCGGGCTCGTCGCGCTCAGTGTCGTCCTTCCCCTGGCCGCACGGGTCTTCGACCTGTCGGTCGCCTACACCATGTCGCTGACCAGCGTGCTGACCGCTCATCTCCTGGTCTCCACCGGCCTCGGTCCCGGCGCCGCGATCACCCTGTCGATGACCGCGGCCCTGCTGGTCGGAGTGGTCAACGCAATCGTGGTCGTGGTGCTGCGGGTGGACTCGTTCATCGCCACCCTGGCGACCGGCGCGCTGATCCAGTCCCTGATCACCATGGTCACCAACGACAGCTCCATCACCGGCCTCCAGCTGCTGGCCACCCCGTTCTCGAGCATCGCCCAACTGGACGTCGGCGGCATCACGCTGCCCGTGCTGTATCTGCTCGTCGCCGCGACGGCCATCTGGTTCCTGCTGGAACACACCGCCACCGGACGCCGGTTGTACGCGACCGGCTTCAACTCGGACGCGGCGCGGCTGCAGGGCGTACGCACCGATCGCCTGCGCTTCCTGACCCTGGTGGCGTCCGCGCTGCTGTCCGGTGTCGCCGGGATCGTCTTCGCGTCCTCCGTGGGTTCCGGATCGCCGACCGCGGGCACGCCGTATCTGCTGTCTGCCTACGCGGCGGCCTTCGTCGGCGCGACGCAGCTGCGCGCGGGCCGCTTCAACGCCTGGGGCACGGTGATCGCGGTGCTGCTGCTCGGCACCGGCATCACCGGGCTCGGGCTCGCCACCAGCGCGCAGTGGGCCGCCAGTCTGTTCACCGGCTCGGTCCTGATCGTCGCGCTCGTCCTCACGGGCGGGCGCATCGCCCTGCCGACCGTGCTTCGGCGCCGCAAGCCGCCCCAGCACGGCGCGGATCCCACGACGGACGGCCCGTTGTCCGTCCCGAGCAAGGAGCTGTGACATGAAGGCGGTCCAGTACCACAAGGTGGGTGCCGCGCCCGAGGTCGTCGAGGTCCCTGTGCCCCAACCGGGCCCGGGCCAGGTGCTGTTGAAGGTGACGGCCGCGGGGCTGTGCCACTCGGACCTGGCGGTCATGAGCTGGCCCCAGGAGCAGTTCCCTTACCCGCTGCCGATGACGCTCGGACATGAGGGGGTCGGTACCGTCGCGGCCCTGGGCACCGGGACCACCGGGGTGGCCGAGGGCGACGACGTGGCGGTGTACGGCCCATGGGGCTGTGGCCGCTGCCGCTCGTGTGCGGCGGGCAGGGAGAACCGCTGTGCGCATGCCGCCGGGCTCGGCATCATGCCGCCCGGGCTCGGCTCTCCGGGGGCTCTCGCGGAGTACATGGTGGTGGACTCACCGCGCCATCTGGTGCCACTGAACGGCCTGGACCCGGTCCAGGCGGCGCCGCTCACCGACGCCGGGCTCACCCCGTACCACGCGATCCGCACCTCGCTGCCCAAGCTCGTGCCGGGCAGCACCGCGGTGGTGATCGGCGTCGGTGGCCTGGGCCATCTCGCCGTACAACTCCTGCGTGCCCTCACGCCGGCCCGGGTGGTCGCCCTCGACGTGAGCCGGGAGAAACTGGCACTGGCGCGCGAGGTCGGCGCCCACGAGACGCTGCTCTCCGACGGCGAGGCGGCGGCCGGGGTGCGGAAGCTGACCGGGGGCATCGGGGCCGAGGTGGTGCTGGACTTCGTGGGGGCGGAGGCGACCCTCGCGGTGGCCGCCGCCTCGGTGGCGGTGGCGGGAGACGTGACCGTCGTCGGCATCGGCGGTGGCACCCTCGCGGTCGGCTTCGGCGGCGGCCTGCCGTTCGAGGTGACCGCCTCGGCCCCCTACTGGGGCAGCCGCGGGGAGCTTCTCGACGTGGTCGAACTCGCCCGGCAAGGCGTCGTCTCCTCCCACGTCGAGACCTTCTCGATCGAGGACGCCCCACTGGCGTACGAGCGCCTGCACGCCGGGGAGATCAGCGGCCGCGCGGTGGTACTGCCGCACGGCTGACCGGACCTGGCCTGGTCCCGGCCCCTGTCGTGAGGGGCCGGGACCAAGCCATGTCCCGGCGGTCCTCAGCGGGCGGGTGCCGACGTCGCGGCCGGCCGTCGCGCACCCACCGCCCGCTCCACGCAGCGCCCGAGCACGGTCAGGAACTCCGGTGTCCGCCAGGGCCCCCGGTCCACGCGCCCGGTGTCGGCCAGGCCGAGGTCCTGGACGTCGTACCGGCCGCGGCAGTGGCCGAGGGTGAAGTAGCAGACCTCGCCGAGCCCGTGCCGCTTGAGGTACAGCACGGGGCGGGGCGCCTCGTCGAGCGCGGCCGTGTCACCCTCGGCGAACCCGCGGCACGGTCCCGTGTACTCGGCGTGCAGCAAGATCTCCAGCTCCCCATGCAGCTCGCACACGTACAACTCGTCGGTCACCGTGAACGGTTCGACGCCCTCGACCAGCGGATGGTCCGGCCGGGTCACCCGGATCTCGTACGGCTCGATCGGCGGGTGGGCCAGGAACTGGCTGCCGAGCACCCCGGCCAGCTCGCCGAACAGCCGCGGGGTGGTGAAGACTCGGGGCCCGCCGTCGGTCGACGCCTCGATCACCGAGTTGGTGCCGTGCAGGGCCAGCCAGCGACCGCCCCGCTCGACGAAGCGGGTCAGCGCGGCCCGCTGGGACGGGCGGGGCCGCACGTCGCAGGTGTAGGTCACCAGCAGGTCGGCCGCCTCCAGCGCGGGGAGGCAGTCGTAGTCCTGGTGGACGGTGGTGCGCACGCGAGGGTGTTCGCCCAGCATCTCCAGCAGCCGCAGCCGCGCGTAGTCGAAGTCGTGCCACTTGCCGCCGCAGACCAGTACGGCGTCCAGGCGGCCGGCCGGGCCCGCCACGGCTCAGTACTGGACGCGGGTGAGCAGCCCGCCGTCCACCACGAGGTTGACTCCGACGCAGAAGGAGCCGGTGCGGCCCAGCAGGAACGCCACCGCTGCGGCCACGTCCTCGGCGGTGCCGTAGCGGCCGATCGGCAGCTTGGCGAGGACCTCCTCGTACACCTCCGGGCGGCTGGTGCGGATGGTCTCCCAGGCGCCGCCGGGGAAGTCGATCGGGCCGGGCGAGACGGTGTTGACCCGGATGCCCTTCGGAGCGAGCGCGTGCGCGAGGGCGGAGGCGTGCTGGACCACGGCGGCCTTCAGGGCGGAGTACGAGTTGGCTCCGGCCGGGCGGGCGGTGTCGGAGGCGTTGGTGGTGCCGATGGCCACGACGGCCGCCCGGTCGGAGGCCTCCAGATACGGCAGGGCCGCCTCGACGAGACCCGCGAACGGGACGAGGTCGCCGCGCAGGCTGGCCTCCCACGACTCGGGGCCCTTGACGTTGCCCGCCGAGACGTTGGACACCAGCAGGTCCAGGCCGCTGAGTTCACCGGCCGCCCGCTCCACGAAGCCCGCGAGCGCGGCCGGGTCGGTGACGTCGACCGCCTCGGCGAACACGGTCGCCCCTTCGCCGCGCAGTTCGGCGGCAGCCTTCGCGAGGGCCTCCTCGCCGCGGGCGCACAGCGCGAGGGCGCAGCCCTCGGCGGCCAGGGTGCCCGCGGTCGCCCGTCCGATGCCCCGGCTCGCGCCGGTCACCAGTGCTCTCGCTCCTGTCAGTCCCAGATCCATCGCTGTCACTCCTCAGTGCCTGTGGTGTCGCGTCAGTAGTGCCCGTGGGGGCTGTCGGGGGGGCTGCGTCGGTGCGGGTGGTGTCACACCCGTCGGCGCGTGGTGTCCGTCAGTGCCGGTGTGCCGGTGTGACGGCGGTCAGTTGCCGGACAGTTCGGAGAACGGCACCCGGTCGACCCGTGGTTCGCCCGGCAGTCTCAGCACCCGTTCGCCGATCAGGTTGCGCTGGATCTGGTCGGTGCCGCCGGCCAGCCGGTAGCCGGGGGCGCCGAGGAGGTGTTCCGTCCAGGCGAAGGTGCCCGGCTCGCCGGTGTCGGCGGCGATGCGGGCACCCATGAGCTCGGCGGCCACCTGTCCGGTGCGGGTGAGCAGTTCGGAGGCCATGAGCTTGGTCAGCGATGCCTCGGGGCCCGGCCGTCCGCCGGCCGCGCTCGCCCTCGCGGCGCGTTCCACGGTGGCGGCCCTGAGCGCGCCGCGCACGTACAGGTCGGCGAGGTGCTGGCGTACCAACGGGTCCCCGGTGCGGTGCAGCGAGCGCGCGAGGGCGAGTACGTCGTCGAAGGTGCCGCCCTTGCGCCGGTTCCCGGAGCCGGAGGCGGTGCGCTCGAAGGCGAGGGTGGCATTGGCGACCTCCCAGCCCTGGCCGGGGCGCCCGACGCGCAGCGCGTCGGGGACGCGTACGCCGCTGAGGAAGACCTCGTTGAACGAGGCGCCGCCGCTCATCTGCCGGATGGGACGGATCTCCACTCCCGGGCTGTCCATCGGGACGAGAAAGGCGGTGATGCCGGCCTGTTTGACGACGTCCGGGTCGGTACGGGCGAGCAGCAGGCCGTGGTCGGCGAACTGGGCGCCCGAGGTCCACACCTTCTGGCCGTCGATCACCCAGTGCTCACCGTCCCGGCGGGCGCGGGTGCGCAGTGCGGCGAGGTCGGATCCGGCGCCGGGTTCGCTGAAGAGCTGGCAGGCCAGCAGGTCCGTACGGAGGAAGGCCCGGGCGTGGGTCTCGCGCTGCTCGGGTGTCCCGAACAGGGAGACCGACATGGCGACCAGCCGCACCGTGACGCTGATCAGCTCGGTGGACGGCGGTACGTCGAACGCCGACTCCTCCTCGGCGAAGACGGCGGCGTGGGCGGCGGTCAAGCCAGGGCCGCCGTTCTCCCGTGGAAGGGTGAGGGCCTGGTAGCCGGCGTCGTGCCGGGCTCGCTGGTAGGCGCGACAGCGGTCGAGCAGCCGTCGCTCCTCGTCGTCCGGGAGATTGTGGAAGACGGCGAGATCGGCCGCGCCGTGACCGCTGGTGGCGCCGGCCGGCCGGGGTTCGAGCAGCGTGGCCAGCCACTCCCGGACCTCGCCCCGCCACTCGTCCATGTTCGATTGGGGCATGGTGACCTCCTCGGCACACGGGTCCGGACGGCACCTGCCAGAGGGCACTTACCAGACGGCTGCTTCAGTAACGGCGACTCGGAGCGGAGCACGACACCGGCTCAACAGGGGAAGCGTTCCCGACCCGGGTCAGAGTGTTCCGTACTTTCTTGATAAACGCTACAGTCTTGGCGTCGACTCTCCCCTCTGCCCGGCCGCTGGGCGGACCGGGTCACCACCGGTGGAGCACGGGAGAGAACGAACCGAGGAGCGCCGGAGGTTTCATGTCCCTACAGCCACTCGACCTGCGCGCCCGCGAACTGCCGAACGCGATCGCCCTGGGCGACGACACCGAGAGCCTGTCCTGGTCCCGGCTGGCCGACCAGGTGGCACGTCTCACCGGACGGCTACTGGAGGTCGCGCCGGGCCCGGAGGACCGGGTCGCCGTCCTCGGCGACAACGCCGTGGCCACGATGGTGGCCCACCTCGCCGGACTGCGGGCCGGCGTCGGCACGGTGGCCGCCTCCCGGCAGCTGACCGTCCGCGAGCTGGTCGACCTCCTCACCGACGCGGGCGCGAAGGCGGTGATCAGCGGCCCGGCGGGCGAGTCGGCCGCCCGGCAGGCAGGCGCGGAGCTCGCCCTCCCGGTCGTCGTGCACGGGACGCCCGCCCAGGACGGCGCCATCGACTGGAGCCAGTGGCTCGCCGGGGCGGAACCCGTGCCGATGCCCCACGGCCGCCCGGCCCGCCCCCCGCTCGTCTACACCTCGGGCACCACGGGGCGGGCCCGCGGAACCGAGGTGCGCTGGGTGCGGGCTCCGGTGACGGACAGCGCCGCCTACCTGGAGGCGGTGTCGGCCCGGCCCGGCTTCCCGCCCGGTCCCCATCTCGTGTGCGGCCCGCTCCAGCACAACGGTCCGCTCACCGCGCTGCGTCATCTCGCGGCCGGCCGGCCGGTGATGATCCTCGGCAGATTCGACGCCGAGTCGTTCCTGCACCGCGTGGAGCTGGGGCGGGTCACCTCGACGGTGATGGTGCCGACCCACTTCACCCGGCTCCTCGCCCTGCCCGAGGAGACACGCGCCCGCTACGACGTCTCCAGCCTGATCCAGGTCTCGCACACCGGTTCCGCGTGCCCCCCGGAGGTCAAACGGGCCATGATCGACTGGTTCGGCCCGGTGCTGACCGAGTCCTACGGGGCCAGCGAGGCGGGCACGGTCGCGCGCATCGACAGCACCGAGTGGCTGGCGCATCCCGGCTCGGTGGGGCGCGTGCAGCCGCCCTTCGACGTCCTGGTGACCGGGGACGACGGCAGCCCCCTGCCGGCCGGTGAGCTCGGACTGCTGGCCTTCCGGGCGCCGGAGGGCCGCGGCGTGAGGTATCACGCGGACCCGGAGAAGACCAGGGCCGCGTACGTGGCCCCCGGCGTCTTCACCCTCGGCGACATCGGCTATGTCGACAGGGGCGGCTACATCTTCATCACCGACCGGGCCGCGGACGTCGTGGTCTCCGGCGGGGTGAACCTGTATCCGGCGGAGAGCGAGGCGGTCCTGCGCGAGCATCCGCAGGTCGCCGAGGTCGCGGTCATCGGCGTGCCCGACCCGGACTTCGGCGAGTCGCTGCGGGCCCTGGTCGTGGCGAGTGGCGACAACGGGCCGCGGGACGGGGAACTGGACGCGTTCTGCCGCGAGCGGCTGGCCGCCTACAAGTGCCCCAAGTCGTACGAGGTCGTCCCCGAACTCGTCCGCAACGCCATGGGCAAGCTCGACAAACGGGCGATGCGCCGCCCCTACTGGGACTCCGACCGGACGATCGCCGGGTGAGCCCACCGGCCGTCCGCCCCCGCCTCACAGCCGCCGGCCCACGGCTGCTCCCTCGCCCCAAGGACCCTTCATGACGGAACTTCTGCTCGTCCGGCACGGACTGCCCCTCGGCGGCGTCTTCGACCCGGGGCTGTCACCGGAAGGCGCCGTCCAGGCCGGACTCCTCGCCCCGTGGCTGGCGCACGAAGGCGTCGACGCCCTCTACAGCAGCCCGTTGCGGCGGGCCCGCGAGACGGCGGCGCCGCTCGAACAGCTGACGGGCCTGACCGCCACCGTCCTGGACGACCTGCGCGAGTGGGACACCGACGTCTCGCAGCCCTACACCCCGCCCGAGCAGATCCGTCCCGACGACCCCCGGTCGGTGGCGCTGGCCGAGGGGCGCTACGAGGACTTCGTACCCGACCTGGACTGGGACGCCTTCCGGGCCAGGGCGGTAGGGGCGATGAACACCATGCTGGACGCCCACCCCGGCCGCCGGATCGTCGCCGTGTGCCACGGTGGCATCACCAACACCTATCTGGCGACCGTGCTCCAGATACCGCGGATGTTCTGGTTCCATCCCGGCTACACCTCGGTCAGCAGGGTGCGGCGCATGCCCGGTGGGCGGCTGGTGCTGCACTCCGTGAACGAGACGGCCCACCTGGTCGGGGACCGCGTCGTCGACTCCGTCGGCTGACCTTCACCGCCCCCGTCCGCACCGGCCCCGTCGCGGTCTCCCCTCACCCTCGGCACACCCGGAGAACGCGGAACCGTCGACCCCCTCGACACGTACGACACCCACGCAGGAGGCACCGGACATGCCCGGATCCGTCATCGTCGCCGGAGCGAGAACGCCCGCCGGCAAGCTCATGGGCGGGCTGAGCAGCCTGTCCGCCGCCGAGCTCGGCGCCCACGCCATCGGCGCCGCGCTGTCCCAAGCGCGGCTGGACCCGGCCGCCGTGGAGGCCGTCGTGCTGGGCCATGTCGTCCAGGCCGGGGCCGGCCCGAACACGGCGCGGCAGGCCGCGGTGGCCGCCGGCATCCCGTTCGCCGTACCGGCGAGCACCGTCAACAAGCTGTGCCTGTCCGGGCTGCACGCCATCGCCCTGGCCGACCTCATGGTCGCCTCCGGGCGCCACGAGGTGGTCGTCGCGGGCGGCATGGAGTCCATGTCCGGCGCCCCCCATCTGCTGCGCGGGTCCCGCACCGGCTGGAAGTACGGTGCGGCGGCCGTCGAGGACGCCCTCGACCGCGACGCGCTGATCTGCGCCTTCGACGGGGTGTCCATGGGCGCGGCCACCGAGCGCTACCAGCGGCCCTTCGCGTTCACGCGTGAGGAACAGGACGAGTACAGCGCGCTGTCGCACCAACGGGCCCACCGCGCCCGGGAGTCGGGTGCGTTCGCGGCCGAGATCGCGCCGGTAACGGTGGCCGGACGCCGGGGCGAGACCGTGGTGGAGGCCGACGAGGGCATCCGGCCGCAGAGCACCGCGGAAAGCCTGGGGCGCCTCGCACCCGCCTTCTCCGCCGACGGCACGATCACCGCAGGCAACGCTTCGCAGTTGTCCGACGGGGCAGCGGCCGTCGTCGTGATGAGCGCGGACCGTGCCCGCCGGGAGGGCCTCACACCGCTCGCCGAGATCGGCGCCTACGGCACCGTGGCCGGCCCCGATCCCTCGCTGCTCGTACAACCGGCCGAGGCGGTCCGCGACGCGCTGGCACGCGACGGCAGGCTGAAGGCAGCCGACCTCGATCTGCTGGAGATCAACGAGGCGTTCGCCGGTGTCGCCCTGGCCTCGGTCCGGGAACTGGGCGTCCCCTTGGAGAAGGTGAACGTCAACGGCGGCGCGATCGCCCTCGGACATCCGGTCGGCATGACCGGCGCCCGGCTGGTACTGACCCTGGCCCGGGAGCTGCTGCGACGCGGCGGCGGTACCGGCGCCGCGGCCCTGTGCGGGGGCGGCGGCCAGGGCGACGCGCTGCTGCTGCACGTACCGCGCGGCTGAGTGCCCTCGATCCCCTCGATCCCCGCCGCCCTCGTCCCCCACCCGTACGAGACTCAGGTTGACGCACATGACCATCCAGCCGCTCCAGGCCGACTTGGCCCTCGAAGCCCCCAGCACCTCCCCGACGGACCGCGACGAGGCGACCCTCGTCGTGGACACCCGCGTGCACGCCGCCGACGGCGTCGTCTCCCTGTGGCTGCGCCGCCCGGACGGCGGACCGCTGCCGTCCTGGACGCCGGGAGCCCATATCGACCTGCTGCTGGACAACGGTCTCGTCCGTCAGTACTCCCTGTGCGGGAACCCCGCCGACCCCGCCGCCTGGCAGATCGCCGTCCTGTGCCAACCGGAGGGCCGCGGCGGTTCCTCGTACGTCCACGACCGTCTTCGGGAGGGCTCGGCCGTCCGGGTGCGCGGGCCGCGGAACACCTTCCCGTTGCGTACGGCCGAGCGCCATCTCTTCGTCGCGGGCGGGGTCGGCATCACCCCGATCCTGGCGATGGTGGAGGCCGCCGAGGCCGCGGGAGTCGACTGGCGGCTGCTGTACGGCGGCCGTACCCGCGCTTCCATGGCGTTCGTGGACCGCCTCGCGCCCTACGGGGACCGGGTGAGCATCCGGCCGCAGGACGAGTTCGGCCTGCTGGACCTCGGCGCCTTCATCGGCCCGCCCGTCGAAGGCACGTTGGTGCATGCCTGTGGTCCGGAGCCGCTGCTTCGCGCCGCGCAGGAGAGTTGCGCCGACTGGCCCGCCGGCACGCTGGGCGTCGAGCGGTTCGCGCCGGTCAGGCCGGCGGCGGCCGAGGCAGCCGAGGCCGAGTCCTTCGAGGTCGTACTCAGTCGGTCGGGGCGCGCCCTCACCGTGCCGCCGGACCGATCGGTGCTCGAAGTGGTGGAGGAGGCAGGGGTACCGGTCCTGTTCTCCTGCCGGGAAGGCACCTGCGGCACCTGCGAGACAGACGTGCTGGATGGCGTCCCCGATCACCGGGACTCACTGCTGGACGAGGACGAGCGGGCCGCGGGCGACACCATGCTGATCTGCGTCTCGCGCTCCCGCGGCCCCAGGCTGGTACTCGACCTCTGACGTGGCCGGCTGTCCAACGTCACGGAAGTCTCAGAACACGGAGTTGGCGAACCAGTGGACAAGCAGGTCCTCGTCCCCCTCGCGGGCAAGGGCCTCCGCCTCGTAGGGCAGGCGACCGTAGACGAGCAGGAGCAAGTCAGCCGCGGTTCCCTGGAGGGTCGCGTCAGCGGTGGTCGCGGTCTTCCTCCGCCAGGTCCGCGGCCAGCGTCTGGCCGCCGTCGCGGAGCATCCCGGCGAGGTGATCGCAGGTCCGGCGGCGCACCACGAGGGCGTACGCCTCGACCTGCGCGCCGACGAGCAGAACGTGTCCCGCTCATCCTCTGCCCACCGAGGCAGGCAGAGTTCGGTCTCGGCCAGGACTTCTTCCCACGCGGCCTCGGCGGCAATCCCGCGTCTGCCGCCACCGCTCAACGAGATCCTCCGCCGTACGCCGGCGCGCCATGTTCCATAGGGTCAGGTGGGCCTCTGTTCCCAGAAGGGCAGGGCCCAGGGCGGCGAGCCCCTCCCGGACGGTCATGGCGGGCGGTGCCTCGGCGAGCAGTTCGGCGAGGCAGCTCGTGCTTGACGGCGTGGTCGGAGGGAACTCGCGCACGACGGAGACCAGGAGCGGCACGAGGGTGCTGAACGGGCCCGCAGCGTGCTGTGTTCCGTGCGGGGAGGCGAGGCGGACAGGGCGACCACATGGCGATGGGCACCAACGTCGACTGCTACCAGCGCGCCGAGGGCAGCCACGGCCTGATGCCGGGGATCATCTCCGCCCTGCGCGACGACGCCGACCCCTTCTCGATCCTGACGAAGGGCACGCTGATCCTGCGCGACCTCGACCTGCTGCGGCAGGCCAACGAGGTGACCGACGTCGGCATATCCGTCTCCGTCGGCTTCACCGACCCCGAGCTGTGGCGCACCGTGGAGCCGGGCACGCCCGCCCGCGAGCGCCGCCTGAATGGTTCATGGCCTGGCCGGCGCAGCACCACCCGTATCTGGTGCGCCGCTACGAGCGGCTGTACGCCTCGCGGGCGCCCGGTCGCAGATGCAGCACCAGCGGTGTGACGGAGGCGGCCCCGGAGGCGGCGATCGCGCGCACGGTGGCGCGCGGCTGGGCCGGGTCGTCGCTGAGGAACGGGATCACCGGGGCCGTCAGAACCCCGCAGTCGATGCCGTGCTCGGCGAGGGCGCGTACGAGCTCTGGTGGTCGCCTACCCGCAGGTACTCACGTGCTGGCCGGATCACCGTTGCCGTCGCCATGGCCCCTCCCCGTCACGTACGGTCGTTCTATGGCGCCTGAGAGGTCTACCGTAGGTGTAATCATGACCGTGGACGACGACCCGGGGGTATCCCGGGCCGTCGCCCGTGACCTGCGGCGCCGCTACGGCGCCGCGTACCGGATCGTGCGCGCCGAGTCCGGGGAGTCCGCGCTGGAGGCGCTGCGCGAGCTGAAACTCCGCGGCGACCTGGTGGCCGTCATCCTGGCCGACTACCGGATGCCGCAGATGAACGGCATCGAGTTCCTCGAACATGCCCTGGACGTGTATCCGGGCGCCCGGCGTGTGCTGCTCACCGCGTACGCCGACACGAGCGCGGCGATCGACGCGATCAACGTCGTCGACCTCGACCACTACCTGCTGAAGCCGTGGGACCCGCCGGAGGAGAAGCTCTACCCGGTCCTGGACGACCTGCTGGACGCCTGGCGCTCCAGCGACTACCGGCCCGTGCCCGCCACGAAGGTGGTCGGGCACCGCTGGTCGGCACGGTCCTCGGAGGTGCGTGAGTTCCTGGCCCGCAACCAGGTGCCCTACCGCTGGTACTCCGCCGACGAGCCGGAGGGGCAGCGGCTGCTGGCCGCGGCAGGCGTCGACGGGCAGCGGCTGCCGCTGGTGGTCACCGCGGAGGGCACGCCCCTGGTCGAGCCGGACGCGCCCGAACTCGCCGCCCATGTGGGCCTGGCGACGACGCCGACGGCCGACTTCTACGACCTGGTGGTGATCGGCGGCGGCCCGGCCGGGCTCGGCTCGGCGGTGTACGGGGCCTCCGAGGGGCTGCGGACGGTGCTCGTGGAGCGGTCGGCGACCGGCGGGCAGGCCGGGCAGAGCTCCCGTATCGAGAACTACCTGGGCTTCCCGGACGGCGTGTCCGGCGCCCAGCTCACCGACCGGGCGCGACGCCAGGCCACCAAGTTCGGCGCCGAGATCCTCACCGCGCGCGAGGTGACCGGGCTGGAGGTCAACGGGTCCGCGCGCGTCGTGCGGTTCTCGGACGGCTCGGCGGTGGCCGCGCACAGCGTGATCCTCGCGACGGGCGTGTCGTACCGGCAGCTGGCGGCGCCGGGCTGCGACGACCTGACCGGCTGCGGGGTGTTCTACGGCTCGGCGCTCACGGAGGCGGCCTCCTGCCAGGGGCACGACGTCTACATCGTGGGCGGCGCCAACTCGGCGGGCCAGGCGGCCATGTACCTGGCGCGCGGTGCCAAGTCGGTGACCCTGCTGGTGCGCGGGGAGTCGCTGGCGGCTTCGATGTCGCACTACCTGATCCAGCAGATCGAGGAGTCGTCGAACATCTCCGTGCGCGCCCGCACGGTGGTCGAGTCGGCGCACGGCGACGGCCACCTGGAGCAGCTGACGCTGCGGGACGTGACGACCGGACAGACCGAACTGGTCGACGCGCAGTGGCTGTTCGTGTTCATCGGCGCGGCCCCGCTGACCGGCTGGCTGGACGGCACGGTACTGCGCGACGAGCGTGGGTTCATCCTCGCCGGGCCCGACCTGACGCCGGACGGGCGGCCGCCGGCGGACTGGGCGCTGGACCGGCCGCCGTACCACCTGGAGACCAGCATTCCCGGTGTGTTCGTGGCGGGCGACGCGCGCGCCGAGTCCGCCAAGCGGGTCGCGTCCGCCGTAGGAGAGGGAGCCATGGCCGTGATGCTCGTCCACCGTTACCTGGAGCAGTCATGAGCGGCAAGCTGATGCCGTGCGGTCCGGCCGAGATCAGCTCGCTGTTCCTGTTCGAGAAGCTCTCCCCCGAACAGCTCGGACGGCTGTGCAGCGAGGGCCGGGTGGAGAAGTTCGAGCCCGGTCCGGTGTACACCGAGGGCGATCCGGCGACCTGCTTCTACGTGATGATCGAGGGCTCGGTCGTGCTGTACCGCCGGGTCGGCGGCGACGACGTCGAGGTGAGCCGCACCTCCCAGCGCGGGGTGTACGCCGGGGCCATGCAGGCCTACCTGGGCGATCAGGTGCCGCAGGTCTACAACAACTCGATGCGGGTGACCGAGCCGACGCGGTTCTTCGTGCTGCCCGCGCAGTCGTTCTCGGACGTCATGCGCGAGTGGTTCCCGATGGCGGCCCATCTGCTGGAGGGACTGTTCTTCGGCTCGAAGAACACCCAGCGAGCCATCGGGCAGCGTGAACGGCTGCTGGCCCTGGGCTCGTTGTCGGCGGGTCTCACCCACGAGCTCAACAACCCGGCCGCGGCGGCCGTGCGCGCCACCGCGACACTGCGGGAGCGGGTGGCGAAGATGCGGCACAAGCTCGCCGTCATCGCCTCCGGCGCGTACGACCCGGAGGCGCTGACCCGGCTGATCGAGATCCAGGAGCGGACGGCCGAACTGGTCGCGAAGGCACCGGCGTTGAGCCCTTTGGAGGCCTCCGACCGGGAGGACGCCCTCACCGACTGGCTCGACGACCACGACATCCAGGAGGGCTGGCGGATCGCGCCGACCTTCGTGCAGGCCGGACTGGACGTGGACTGGCTGGAGCAGGTCGCGGACGCAGTCGACGAGGACATCCTGCCGGGCGCCATGGGGTGGCTCAACTACACCGTCGAGACCGAGCTGCTGATGGACGAGATCCACGACTCCACCAACCGCATCTCCCATCTCGTCGACGCCGCCAAGCAGTACTCGCAGCTCGATCGCGCCCCCTACCGGGTCGTCGACGTGCACGAACTCCTCGACAGCACCCTGCTGATGCTGTCGGGCAAGATCGGGCGGCGCATCGAGGTCGTCAAGGACTACGACCGCGCGCTCCCGGCGATCCCGGCCTACCCGGCGGAGCTCAACCAGGTGTGGACGAACCTCGTCGACAACGCCGTGTTCGCCGTCAACAGCGCCGGCGGGGAAGGCACGTTGACCGTCCGGACGGCACGCGAGGGCGACCGGCTGCTGGTCGAGTTCCGCGACACGGGCCCCGGTGTGCCACCGGAGGTCCGGGGCCGTATCTTCGATCCGTTCTTCACCACCAAGCCGGTGGGCGAGGGCACCGGGCTCGGCCTGGACATCTCCTGGCGGATCGTGGTCAACAAGCACCACGGCAGCCTCCAGGTCGAGTCGGCGCCGGGCGACACCCGTTTCCAGGTGCTGCTGCCGCTGACCTCCCCCGAGCCCGGCAGTGCCCAGGACCCCCAGACCGCCGAGGAGCCCGTATGACCGACGTAGACGCCATCGACCCGAGCGTCCCGCCCAGCGGCGCCGGCTGCGTCGACTGCGACGCGTCCGGAGGCTGGTGGTTCCACCTGCGGCGCTGCGCGAGCTGCGGCCATGTCGGCTGCTGCGACTCCTCCCCCGCCCAGCACGCCACCGCGCACTACAAGGCGAGCGGGCATCCCCTGGTCCGCAGTTTCGAGCCGGGCGAGGAGTGGTTCTGGGACTACTCGAGCGACGAGCTGTACGAGTCCGGGCCCGAACTGGCCCCGCCGGCCCATCACCCCGGGGACCAGCCCGTGCCCGGGCCGGCCGGGCGGGTGCCGCAGGACTGGGCGCAGTCGCTGCACCGGTAGGACAGCACCCCCCGGAGCAGCACCCTCGGGACCGCACCGTCGGGACCGCACCCCTGAGATCGTTCCGCGGCGCTCCGTTCCTGGTCGTGGGCCGCGTTGTCGGCGGCGCGTGCCAGGATGGAGCCGTGTCGCAGACCGTGTTCACCGCTCCGTTCATCGGCCGGGAAGAGGAGCTCGCCCGGCTCTCCGGCATGCTGGAGCGCGCCCGGGGCGGTGAGGCGCGCGCGGTACTGATCGCCGGGGACGCCGGCGTGGGCAAGACCCGGTTCCTGGGCGAGGTCGCCGCGCGGGCCGCCCGTTCCGGCATGACCGTGCTCACCGGACACTGCGTCGACCTCGGTGACGTGGGCCTGCCGTATCTGCCGTTCACCGAGATCCTGGGCCTGCTCGCCGCCGACGAGCGGTTCGCCGCCGTCCTCGCCGCGCACCCCCTGGTCGGCCGGCTGCTCGGCGCGGGCACGGATGCCGTACGCGACGACGGGGCCGCCGACACGCGCTCCGGCGGCGGGGAAGGGCGGTTGAGGCTGTTCGAGGGGATGGCGGCACTGCTCGCCGACCTGTCGGACGTCACGCCGCTGGTCCTGGTCCTGGAGGACCTGCACTGGGCCGACCAGTCCTCTCGCGACCTGCTGCGCTTCCTGCTCAGCCGGGGCTTCCTGCAAAGGCCCACGGGCAACGGGTCCGGTCACCGGCCGGCGGTGCTGGCCTCCTACCGGGCGGACGACCTGCACCGCCGTCACCCCTTGCGTCCGCTGCTGGCGGAGCTGGTGCGGCTGCCGGGCGTGGACCGGCTGGAACTGCGGCCGCTGGCCGATGCCGAGGTGGCCCGGCTGCTGCGCGCTCTGGAGGACCGTCCGCTGCCGGAGGCCACGGTGCGCCGGATCGTGGAGCGCGCGGAGGGCAACGCCTTCTACGCGGAGGAGTTGCTGGCGGCCACGGACACGGAGGCCGGCGGCATGCCCAGCGGGCTCGCCGATCTCCTCCTCATCCGCGTCGAACAACTCCCCGACACCGCCCAGCAGGTGCTGCGGACCGCCGCCGTCGCCGGCCGGCGCGTGGAGCACGACCTGCTGCGGGACGCCGTCGGTCTGCCCGAGGACGAGCTGGAGTCGGCACTGCGCGAGGCCGTCGGTCACCAGCTCCTGGTCGCGGGCGACGACGGGGCGTACGCCTTCCGGCACGCCCTGGCGCGCGAGGCGGTGTACGCCGACCTGCTGCCGGGTGAACGCTCCCGGCTGCACGGCGCGTTCGCCGCTCTTCTGGCCGCCCGCGGCCATCGTGCGGAGACCGCGGCGGAGCGCGCCCACCACTACCGCGCGAGCCATGATCTGGGCGAGGCCCTCGCCGCCTCGCTGGAGGCCGCCGACCACGCCCAGCGCGTCGGCGCGCCCGCCGAGGAGCTGCGCCACCTGGAAGCCGTTCTCGACCTGTGGGAGTCAGTGCCCGCACCGGCCCTTCCCCCGGGTGGGAGGACCGACCGGGTCACGCTGATGCTGCGCGCCTCGGCGGCGGCCGCACACGCAGGGGAGGCACACCGCGCGGTCTCCCTGACCCGGGCGGCGCTCGCGGGCGTCGGCCAGGACGCCGACTCCGAGCTCGCCGCCCGCGTGCGGTACACGCTCGCCGGCACCCTCATGGGCGTCGACAGTCTGACGGCCGCGTTCGCCTACAGCAGCGAGGCCCTGGCGATGATCCCCGCCGAACCGCCGTCGCCGACGTGGGTGTGGGCGGCCGCCACACATGTCCTGGCGGCGCGTCAGGTAGGTGAGTCCGCGATCGCCCTGCGCGTCGCGCGCCGGGCACTGCGCGCCGCCGAACAACTCGATCTGACGGACGCACGCGCCGACCTCCTGATCTCGCTGGCCAACATCGAGGGCGACGGCCGCCGCTCCGAAGAGGGCCGCGCGCGCCTGAAGGAGGCGCGTGAACTGGCCCGGCGCGGGGGAAACGCGCCGGTGGAGATGCGGGCCCTGTTCTCCCTGGCCATCGGCGCCTACGAGGCCGGGGAACTCGAGGAGTGTCTGCCCTGGCTGGCCGAGGGGCTGGACCGAGCCCGCCGGGCGGGGCTGCTGTCCTCGCCGTACCCGCTGGAGATGCGGTATCTGCAACTGCTGGTGCTCTACACGCTCGGCCGCTGGGACGAGTGTCTGCGGACGGCGACGACCGATCTGGCGGTGCTGCCCGCGTCGGGGGGATACGCGGTGGGTCCGGCCCTGTACGTGGGCCTCGCGCGCGGCGAGCAGAAGGTCGCCGAGCGGGCCCGGGCCCTGCTCGAGGGCCGCTTCGACTGGATGGCGACGCTGATCGCCGGCATCGTGCTGACCGACGCGGCGGTACTGAGCGGCGACGCCGAGGGGGCGGTCGCGCGGCTGCGGTCCTCGGTCGAGGCCCTCACGGACGACGCGGGGACGCCCCCGGACGTCACGGTCCGGCTCACCGCGCTCGCCCTGACGGCGGTCGCCGACGCGGCCGCCGGGGCACGGAGCGTCGGTGACGAGGCGGCGGCCGACCGCTGGGCGGCCGTGGCGACGGAACTCCTGGAGCCGGCCCGGGCGGTGGCCCGGCGGGGCGCTGCCGGAGTGCCCCAGGGCCCGGAGGGACACGCCTGGCTGGCCCGCGCGGAGGCCGAGTGGGCGTGGGCCGCCACCGGGCCGGACCCGGCGGCCTGGGAGAGGACCGTGGCGGCGTTCGGCTACGGCGACGCCTACGAACTCGCCCGCTGCCGACTGCGGTACGCGCACGCGCTGCTGGCGGCCGACCGGCGCGAGGACGCGGCCACGGAGGCCCGCGCCGCCCGGGAGACGGCCGTGCGGCTGGGCGCCACGCCCCTGCTGGAGCGGGCCGACGCGCTGATCCGGCGTGGGCGCCTGGCAGCGGAGGCAGCGCCCGGCACCCGGGCCGGTTCGGCCACTCTGACGGCCCGGGAACAGGACGTCCTGCGGCTGCTCGCGCTCGGCCGCAGCAACCGGCAGATCGGCGAGGAACTGTTCATCAGCGGCAAGACGGCGAGCGTCCACGTCTCCAACATCCTCGCCAAACTGAGCGCGGCAAGCCGCACGGAGGCCGTGGCCATCGCCCACCGCCGGCGACTGCTCACCCCGGAGAACGGCGCGTAGGACTGCCCCAGGCGTCCGGCTGGCCCGGGGGTCCAACTCGGCGGTCGGGGGAGGGCAGTTCACGTACACGCGGCCGTTGGGCGCGCGGCCGCGATCGCCGTGTCCTCGGCTCCGTTGGCGGCCCCGCGAGAATCCCCGGAGGACCGTCGCCGCTCCGGACAGGGCTGTGCGGCCGCTCTCGGGGCAGTCCTCGGCGGCGCGTTCCCGGCCGTGGCGGCCGCGCTGGACCGGGCGGGCCGACATCCGGGAATCGCGTTCCAGGTGGTGGACGACATGCTGGGGATCTGGGGCGACCCGTCGGTCACCGGCAAACCCGTCCACGGCGATCTGCGCGAGCGGAAGAAGACGTTCCCCGTGCTGGCCGCGCTGGACTCCCCCACTCCCGCCGCACCCCATCCCCGCCGCACGCCGGCCGGCCTCGCTGCTGGAGCGGGGCGGCGATCCGGGTGAGGCGGCCGCGCCGGCCGAGGCGGCCGGGGGCGTGCCGCGGCGCTCGCCGAGGCGGGCCGGCAGGTCGCCGCCGCCGAGTCAGCGCTGGCGGAACTGCCGTCGGCCGCCGGTGCCGTCCGCGACCTGCGCTCCCTGGTCGGCTTCGCGGTGCGCCGGGACCTCTGACCCGGGTCCACCGTGATCGCGAAACGGGTTGACCGGCGCCGCGGTGCCGGGTGAGGGTGCGAGAAGACCAACAGCCAAGGCGCGGCCCGCACGCCTCCGCCGTACCGGAAGGGTGACTGCCTTGACCGCCTTGATCGGCATCTCGGACATCGAAGCCGCGGCCGAGCGGATCGCCGGACACCTCGTCCGGACCCCGACCGTGCCCAGCCCCGGTCTGTCGGCGCTGCTCGGCGTCCCCGTGACGGCGAAGCTGGAACTCCTCCAGCGCACCGGCTCGTTCAAGGCGCGCGGGGCGACGGCGAAGCTGTTGTCGCTGAGCGAGGCCGAGCGGGCGGCCGGGGTCGTGGCGGTGAGCGGCGGGAACCACGGGATCGCGCTGGCGGTGATGGCCGCCGCGCTGGAGGTGAAGGCCACGGTGGTGATGCCGCGGTCGGCGCCCGCCCGTAGCGTCGGGATCGTGGAGGCGGCCGGTGCCTCGGTGCGGCTGACCGACACCATGGACGGCGCGTTCACCCTGGTGGAGCGGTTGCGGGACGAGGGCCTCACGCTGGTGCACCCCTTCGACGATCCGCTGGTCGTGGCCGGGCAGGGCTCGGTCGGCCTGGAGTTCGCCGCCGACGCCGATGAGCTCACGGACGTGCTGGTCAGCGTCGGGGGCGGCGGTCTGATCGCGGGCGTGGCCGCGGCCCTGCGCGCCCTTCGCCCGGAGATCCGGGTCTGGGGTGTGGAGACCGAGGGCGCGCAGGCGATGTCGGAGGCGCTGGCGGCGGGCGGGCCGGTGCCGGTGAAGTTGTCGTCGATCGTCTCCACGCTCAGTGCGCCGAGCGTCTCGCGGTTGACGTACGACCATGTCACCGCCCTGGTCACCGAGGTGCTCGTGGTCCAGGACCGGGAGGCGGTGCGGGGCTCCCTGGAGTTCGCCGAGCACGCCAAGCTGTGGACCGAACCGGCGGCCGGCTGCCTCCTGCCGGCGGCCCGGCAGGTCGTGGAGCGGGTCGGGGGCGGCGCGCGGCTGGGGCTGGTGGTCTGCGGGGGCAACGCGACGACCGCGGACATGAGGGCGTGGAACGACCGTTTCGGACTGCGCTGAGGCAACTCGGCGGGGATTGGGAAATCCCCCGGGAGGGGCTCCGAGGGCCTCCGAGCAGGAATGGACAGCGGCCCGGAAGGTCGTTCCCGGGATCCCCGAAGAGTTTCGGTGGACTTGTTTACCGCTGGTTACACCGCAGGACGGGCCCCGGACACCCTCGGCAATTCCCTTTTCTCGTACAGACACTCGATCCATACCGGTGCTCCTTTTGGATAAAAGACAGGAATCACACCGGAGTTGCGCTTCCATTGAACGGACCCCCTTGCGCCGGTCGTACCCATGGGAAAGGTGAGTACCAGCGGTTCAGCGAAGGATGACCATGGTCAAGGCGCACGTCTCCACGCACGAGTTGGTCGCCGGGAGGTACCGGCTGCTCGACGTCGTCCACCGGGAGACGAACCGCGTCAGCTGGTACGGCGAGTACGTCGAGGACACCGGGGCGGCCCGGCCGTGCCTGGTCACCAGAATCGGGCTGCCCGCCGACCAGGGCGAGGAGAAGGCCCGGCAGGCCTCCGACCGGGTCCTGCGCATGTCGGAGACGATGGCACAGCTGTGCCCGGGCCGGATCGCCTCGGTCGTCGACGCCGTGGAGGAGGCGGGTTCCCTGTGGACCGTCACCGAGTGGATCGACGGTCTGCCGCTGGGGCAACTCATCGAGCAGAAGGGGGCGTTCAGTCCGGCCAAGGTCGCGGCGATCGGGCTGCAGCTGCTCGACGTGCTGGAGGTCGCGCACGGTGAGGGCATCACCCACGGCGAGCTGAGCCCCGGCCAGGTCTTCGTGCGGGCCCGGGGACCCCTCGTCCTCACCGGGTTCGGGCTGGCGGGCGCGACCCTGGCCCCGCGTGTGGCGGCACCGGCGTACGCCTCTCCCGAGCAGGCCCGGGACGAGCGGATCGGTCCGGCGGCCGACCTGTGGGCGCTGGGCGCCATCCTCTACACGATGGTCGAGGGCCGGCCGCCGTACCGCGACCGGGACCGGCCCGAGAGCACGCTGAAGGGAGTGGACCGGCTGCCGTTGCGCACCCCGCTGCGGGCCGGCTCGCTCACCCCGACCGTGCAGGGGCTGCTGCGCAAGGACTCCCGGGAGCGACTGACCAGGACGGTCGTACGCCAGTCCCTCACCCGGGTGCTGGACGAGGACCCGCACGCCGTCATGCAGGCCCCAGGGCTGAAGCGGGCCTGCGCCGCCGCCCGCTACGTCGGTCCCAGGTGGAGCGGCCGGGCCATGGCGGCCGGGACGGTTCTGGCCGTGGTCACCGTGGCGATCGCGGCCCTCGCCGTGACCCACCGGCTGCCCGACACCGACGACACGGCGGGAGGCGGCGCGCAGGCCCGGCCCTCGGCGTCCGCCGCGACGCCCGGCGAGGACGCCGGCGAGAGAGACTCCACGGCGCCGGCGCCTGCGTCGACCGCACCGAGCAGCCCGTCGCCTTCGCCGTCGCCGAGCACGTCCGCGGCGTCCTCCCCCTCGGCGCCCGCCACCGCCGACGCCCTCCCCGAGGGGTACCACGTCTACCACGCGCCCGAGGGCTTCTCGGTCGCCCTTCCCAAGGGCTGGAAGCCGCTGGAGACGGCGCGCGACGGCCAGGCGTATCGCGTCACCTTCGGGGCGGCAGGCGATCCGCGCACCCTCGCGGTGACCTACAGCGAGAGCGCCGGCCCCGACCCGGTGGCCGTCTGGCGCGAGGACGTCGAGCCCGGTCTGAAGCGGGACGACGGCTTCCGGCGGCTCGGCGACATCAAGGCGGTGACGTACCAGGGCTACAAGGCCGCCGACATGGAGTGGCTCGTCGACGTCGACGGCGCACAGGTGCGCACGTTCGGCCGCGGCTTCCTCCTCGGCGGGCACCGCAGCTTCTCGCTGCGCTGGACGACGCCCGCCGCGGACTGGGACAAGGCCGCCAACAGCGAGGCCCTGGAGACGTTCCTGCGGACCTTCCGGCCGGGTTCAGCCGCCTGAGCGGACCGGCCCGCGCGGGGCGCGCATCGCGCGCAGCGGGCCGCCGCCCAGTGGTTCCGTGTCCCAGCGGGCGGTGAAGGTCCGGTCGGCCAGGGAGCACGTCACCCGCAGGCGGTGCGGGGTCTCGAGGAACACGACGTGCGCCGCGAGCGTGTCGCCGCCGGTCCAGCCGCCGCTGACCGCGGTGGGCAGCGGCTCGTCGTTCACCTGCCAGCCGCCGGACCCCAGGGGCAGTTCCAGCCGGCTGCCGTCCGGCCCCTCGACGAGGCTCAGCGTCCAGCCGTCGGCGGTCTCCGTGACGAGGGCGCCGGTCGGTCCGCGCCGGCCGGCGCCGGCACCGCCGTCGGGGGTGAACTCGGCGCCCGACCACTCCCCGCCCCGTTCCGGTGGCGCGGGCTTGCCGGGGGCCGGGGGGAGTGCGAGGTGCGCCAGGCGCTGGGCGAGGGCCGCGTCCGTCTCCTCGCGCCCGCTCAGCGGTTCCGGCCGGAAGGCGGGCAGCAGGTGCTCCCAGACGAGGGTGAGCACGGCCTGCATGTCGTTCGTCGCCGCGGTCGCGGCGATCACGGCGTCGTACTCGGGCAGGACGACGCAGAACTGTCCGTAGGCCCCGTCGCCGCGGTAGCCGTGCCGGGAGCGCCAGAACTGGAAGCAGTAGCCGCGCTCCCAGTCGCTGCGGTCGGCGTCGGCCTTCGCCCCGGCGGCTGTCGCGGTGTGCTCGCGGGTCGCCTCGGCGACCCACTCCGCCGACAGCAGCCGCTCGCCCTCCCACCTGCCCTCGTCCAGATAGAGCTGTCCCAGCCGGGCGATCGCGTCGGTGGTGGCGTGCAGTCCGCTGAAGCCGAGCTCGCGGCCGGACCGGTCGGTCTGCCAGGCGACCTCGCCGATGCCCAGCGGATCGAGCAGGCGCGGCCGCAGATAGTCGATGAGCGAGACACCGGTGACGCGCCGCACGATCGCGGCGAGCGTGTAGGTGGCCGGCTGGTTGTACGCGAACACGGTTCCCGGGTCACGGTCCGGCGGCAGCAGCAGGAATCCCCGGACGAGGTCGTCGGGGTCGAGCGCATGCGCCCGCTCGTAGGTCTCCTGCTCGTGCCCGCTCGCCATCGCCGCCACGTCCCGCACCCGCATCGCGCGGCTGCGCGGGTCGGTGATGTCCGCGTCGAGCTCCGGGAAGTACGAGAGCACCGGGGCGTCGAGGGCGATCAGTCCCTCGGCGAGGGCCAGTCCGGCGGCCGTGGACGTGAAGCTCTTGCTGAGCGAGTACAGCAGGTGCAGCCGGTCGGGGGTGTACGGCTCCCACCAGCCGGAGGCGACGAGGCGGCCGTGGCGCAGGATCATCAGGCTGTGCGGCTCGATGATGCCGGCCGACTCGACGGCGTCGAGGAAGGCGAGAACGCCGAGGGCGTCGACTCCCTGGGCGGACGGGGGGCTGGAGGGCAGCGGTCGGGCGCTCATGCCCGCATCCTCCCCCGGACGACGGACGGCGGCCCAGGGCTTTTTCACGTCACGAGCGGCCCGTTTCCTCCCGTGGTGGCCGGGGACTCGGCACCCATGGTGCAAATCGGATACACGATGATGACCGAGCAGGCCGGCCCCCGTGACCTGGTGGACCATGTGGTGCGTGCCGAGGAGGCGGGCTTCGACTTCTCGGTGACCTCGGACCACTACTTTCCGTGGTTGCGTTCGCAGGGTCACTCGCCGTACGCGTGGAGCGTGCTCGGCGCCGCCGCCCAGGCCACGTCACGCATTCCGCTGATGACGTACGTGACGTGCCCGACCTTCCGCTACCACCCGGCGGTGGTGGCGCAGAAGGCCGCCACGATGCAGTTGCTGTCCGAGGGGCGCTTCCGGCTGGGGCTGGGCTCCGGGGAGAACCTCAACGAACATGTGGTGGGCGGCGGCTGGCCCTCCGTGGAGGTACGGCACGAGATGTTCGAGGAGGCGGTGGAGATCATCCGCGCGCTCTTCGAGGGCGGGCATGTCACGCGGCACGGCACCCACTACGACGTGGACTCGGCCCGGCTGTGGGACCTGCCCGACCAGCCTCCGCCGATCGGCATCGCCGTCTCCGGCGAACGCTCCTGCCGGCTCGCGGGCCGGCTGGCCGACCTCGTGATCGCCACCGAGCCCAAGCCGGGCCTGCTGGAGGCGTTCGACCGCAACGGCGGCGAGGGCAAGCCCCGTGTGGGCCAGCTGCCGGTCTGCCACGACCCCGACCGGGACACGGCGGTGAAGCGGGCCCATGCCCAGTTCCGCTGGTTCGGCAGCGGCTGGAAGGTGAACTCCGAGCTGCCCCACCCGGACTCCTTCGAGGCGGCGACCCAGTTCGTGACGCCTGAGGACGTCGCCTCCTCGATCCCCTGCGGCGACGACCCGGACGACTTCGTCGAGGCCGTACGTCCGTATGTGGAAGCCGGGTTCACCGAGGTCGCCCTGGTGCAGATCGGCGGGGACGCCCAGCCGGCCTACCTGGACTGGTCGGAGAAGACCCTGCTGCCCGCGCTGCGCAGCGCCTTCGGGTGACGGCGCCGCCCCGCCCGCGCGCGGGTCCGCCCGGGCCCGGCCGAGGGGCGCGTATAGGCTGCCGTTCTGGACTGCCGCGGTGCCGATCCCGCGGCCGGCAGCCTGTAGAGGAGAGCCACCCGTGACCCTGGCGATCGACCTGTCCGAGACGGCCGTCGAGACGTCCGCCGAGACATCCCCCGCGCCCCTGTCCGACCTCGTGGCGCGGGACGCCCGCGAGTTCGGCGTCTACGCGCGGACCGGCGGATGGGCCTTCGGCCTGATGGTGGCGCGCAGCGTCCGGCCGGGCGGGCAGAGCGCGGACGAGACGCCGAAGGTGTCGGCGAAGGGGTTCGCCGAGTTGGCCGGCTGCTCGCCCGAACGCGTCATGCGGTACTACAAGGCCTGGGACCGGGCCGCCGACGACGGTCTCGTCCCGCACTTCGAGGAGCTGGCGCCCGGCCAGGAGGTCGAGCTGCCGGACGCCGAGGTATGGCTGACCTATTACGTCTCGCGCTCCAGCGCCACCTCCGAGCGCGGCACCGCGATCGCCGAGGCCGCCGAGGCCGAGGGCATCCGCCCGACGAAGGCCCTGGAGGTCGCGGAGAACCCCACCGCCCTGCGGGCCGCGATCCTCGCCGACCCCTCGACCGCCCGCGCGGCCCGCGCCGCCCTCCTGGACCGCATCAAGGAGGACCCGGAGCTCCAGACCGAGCTGGCCCGCGACGTCGTGCGCACCGACGACCTGAAGAAGGCCGTGGCCACCGAGAGCCGCTCGGCCGACCGCATCGGCTATGTGCGCCAGATCGCCGAGTCCGGCCTGATCAGGACGCCCGCCGGACAGACCGTCGACGCGCCGGCCGAGCTCCGCCAGGAGGCGGAGCGGCACCTCTCGCTGCTCGACGAGCTGGACGACGGCGAGGACTCCGGCGAGTGGGCGAGCGAGGCCTACGACACGATGAAGAGCCTGGTCGTGGAGACCGTCGAGGCCGACCCCGGACTACGCGTCCAGGAGCGGCGCACGAAGTTCTACAGCAGCCTCCAGCGGGCGACCAGGGTCTTCGAGGAGCTGACCTTCGACGACGTCGACCCGCAGGAGTTCTACGAGGACGACATGGTGCAGCAGCTGGAGGAGCTCCAGCAGGCGATCGGCAGCTGCCTCACCGCCCTGCGCGGGGCCCGGGGCACCACGCCCGAGGCCGGGTAGTCCGGCTCAGTTCGTCGTGTAGCGGCGCCGGGTCCACAGCGGCAGCACGAACCAGCACAGTCCGTACCACGAGACCACACCCGTGACGAGCCAGGGCACGAACGCGTCGTGGGTGGCCACGCGCAGGATCAGCAGCAGCGAGGCGGTCATGGTGGCGAGCAGCAGGAGCAGGCCGACGAAGGTCAGCCTGGACGCCACCTGAACCGCCTGCGGCTTCACCCGCCGCCCGGAGACCAGGCGGTGCAGGGACACCGGGCCTATGAGGGCGCCGGTCGCACAGGCGCCCAGCACCACGGTCACGATGTAGATGACCTGGTCGATGTCCTGCAGGTCCGCGTAGCGCGGGGTGAACACGACGGTCAGCAGGAAGCCGAAGAGGATCTGTACACCCGTCTGGGCGACGCGGATCTCCTGGATGAGCTCCCCCCACATCCGGTCGGCTCTCTCCTCCTCGGTCTCGTCCCGCCCCGTGCGCTGCTCGGCGCTCGTCGCCGTGTCCGTCACTTGTACCGTCCTCCCGGTTCGAGGGGGGTCCGTCGATCCCCACTCACCGCGCGTACCCCGTGAACGGCGGTTTTTGCCGGTCGCCGCCGGGTTCGTCTACCAGCGGCCCTCGACCTGCTCCTTGATCCGCCGGTCGTAGAGGTCGCGGACGGCCGCGAGGGTCTCCTCGGACAGCTCCGGGAGCCTGGCGGCGGCCGCGTTGGCGCGGGCCTGCTCGGGCGAGCGGGCGCCCGGGATCACGGTGGTCACACCCGGCTGCTGGATGATCCAGCGCAGCGCCAGCTGGGCCGGGGTGTACCCCTCGGGCGCGAGGGCCGCGAACTCTACGGCGGCCTCGACGCCGGTGGCGTAGTCGACGCCGGAGAACGTCTCGCCCTGGTCGAAGGACTCGCCGTGCCGGTTGTAGGTGCGGTGGTCGTTCGCCGGGAAGACGGTGTCCTTGGTGTACTTGCCGGAGAGCAGGCCGGAGGCGAGCGGGACGCGGGCGATGATGCCGACACCGGCCGCACGGGCCGCCGGGAGCACCTCGTACAGGGGCTTGAGACGGAACGGGTTGAGGATGATCTGCACGCTCGCCACGCCCGGCCGGGCGATCGCGGTGAGGGCCTCGGCGGAGGTCTCCACGCTGACGCCGTAGTGGGCGATGCGCTCCTCCTCGACGAGGGTGTCGAGGGCGTCGAAGACCTCGTCGCTGGAGTAGACCGGGGTGGGCGGGCAGTGCAGCTGCACCAGGTCGACACGGTCGACGCCGAGGTTACGGCGGGAACGGTCGTTCCAGGCGCGGAAGTTGTCCAGGACGTAGTTCTCGGGGATCTGGTCGACGCGGCGGCCCATCTTGGTGGCGACCAGCACGTGCAGATCGGGCCTGCCGCTCAGGAACGCGGCGATGGTCTGCTCGCTGCGTCCGTCGCCGTAGACGTCGGCGGTGTCGAAGAAGGTCACTCCCGACTCGGCCGCCGCCTCCAGTACGGTCAGGGCCTCCTTGTCGTCGACGTCCCCCCAGTCGGCGCCCAGCTGCCAGGTGCCGAGACCGACGACGGATGCGTGCTGACCGGACCTACCGAATTCGCGCTCGTCCATGAGGTCAGTCTGTCATCCGCCATGACCTGGCGCGGAACCGACCGCTCCGGGCCCGGGTCGGGTCCGGATGGGTTCAAGCCGGGTCCAGGTGGGCCTGGACCGTCGGCCCGTACCGGTCGACGATGTGCTCGACCGGCGTCTCCCGCAGCTCGGCCCCGCGGGCGATGCCGAACATCACGCCGAGGCCGAGCACGGCCGCTACGGCGAGTTCGGCGCGCAATGCCGGGTCGGGGCCGGTGAGCCGGGCGGCCAGGCGTGCGGTGACCTGGGTGCGGAAGTTGGCCCGCAGGACGTCACCGTGGTCGCCGTGCAGGGGCGCGAACGCGATGCGCAGCACCGGGTCGGCACCGCGTTCGCGCTGGCTGACCACCACGTGCCGCACCATGTGCCGGCCCAGCTCCTGCAGCGGGGCGTCGAGCAGGGCGTCGGCGTCCTCCTCGAAGGACATCACCCGGGCGAACAGGGCGTCCTTGTTGCCGAAGTACTTCACGACCAGCGGCGCGCTCACCCCGGCGCGTTCGGCGACGGCCTTGAGCGTGATGTCGGCGTGCGTCTGGCGGGCGAGGAGGTACCGGGCGGCGCGCAGGATCGCCGTCCTGGTCGCCTCGGCGTCGCGCCGGGCGGGGGCCGGTGGGCCGCTCGCGGCAGGGGCGTCGGGCGCAGTGCTCATGGCGGAGGCGTCGGGTGAAGTGCTCACGGCGCTCATGCTCCCTCCAACGCCCCGTCGCTCACGGAGCGGTTACGGCCACGGGCGCCCCGTGTGCCTTCCGGTCCGTCCGCTCCGGGCTCGCCGGGAATGGTGAGTGCCACCGCGCACGCGGCCAGGGCCACCGCTCCCGCGACGCCGAACGCCAGCAGATAGCCGTGCAGCGTCGGCACCGGGGCGCCGCCGACGAGGCTGGTGTGGTGCACGAGGACGGCGGCGACGGCGGCACTGGAGGTGGCCTGGCCGATCGTGCGCATCAGTACGTTGAAGCCGTTCGCCGAGGCGGTCTGCCCGGGCGGCACCGCGCGCAGGATCAACGACGGCAGCGCCGAGTACGCGAGGGTGGTGCCGGTCGCCACGACGGTCGCCCCCACCATGATCATCCACAGTTCGCGGCTGTCGACGACGCGCACCGCGTACCCGGAGGCGATGACGGCGGCGCCGACGGCGAGGGTGACCCGCGGTCCGCGCGCCTCGGAGATCCGGGCCGAGAGCGGCGAGAACAGCAGCATGGTGATGCCGCCCGGCAGCAGGCACAGGCCCGTCTGGACGATGGACAGTCCGAGCCCGTACCCGCTCGCCTCCGGCGCCTGTACCAGCTGGGCGGTCACCAGGGAGTTGGCGTAGAAGGCGAAGCCGGTCAGAAGCGCCGCCACATGGGACAGACCGACCCTCGGCCTGGACACCAACCGCAGGTCCACCAGGGGCTGTTCGGCGCGCAGCTGGTGCCACCACCACAGACCGAGAACGAGCACGGAGGTGAGGAACAGACCAATGATCCGGGCGCTCCCCCAGCCCCACTGGCCACCCTGGGACACGGCGAGGAGCAGGGTGATCAGCCCGGCGGCCAGGCCGAGCGCCCCCGGCACGTCGAAGCGGCCCGGCTCGCGCACGGGTGATTCGGGAACCGCCCACCGGATCAGCGCGACCCCGGTCCCGCCCAGTGCGGCGGTCACCCAGAACATCACGTGCCAGTTCGCGTACTGCACGACGACGGCCGCCGCCGGCAGCCCCAGAGCGGCGCCGACGCCGACGGTGGAACTCATCAGCGCCACGGCGGATCCCCGGCGATGCGGCGGCAGTTCGTCGCGCAGGATGCTGATGGACAACGGGACGACGGAGGACGCGGCGCCCTGGAGGGTCCGGGCCGCGATCAGCACCCCGATGTCGGAGGTCAGGGCGCAGACCACCGACCCGGCGGCCATCAGGCCGAACGAGATGAGCAGCACCCGCCGCTTGCCGTACATGTCCCCGGCGCGGCCGAGAACGGGCGTGAGAACCGCTCCGGACAGCAGCGACGCGGTCACCATCCAGGAGACCGCGCCCGGCGAGGCACCGGTCAGCCGGGGCAGGTCGGGCAGCAGCGGGACGACGACGGTCTGCATGACGGCCATGAGGATGCCGCAGTACGCCAGGACCGGGATGGTGAGCCGGGCCCGCAGACCGGCTCCCCTGCCTCGGGCGGGTATCGGAGCGGGCGACGCCATGGGGACTCCAGCGGCCTACGGGAAAAGAAAAGGGTGAATGGCAATTCACCGTAGCAGTGAATTGCCATTCACCCAAGGCTCGATCACCGCGCCCGGACGGCCTCCTGGGTCACTTCCGCGAGGTCAGCACCCTGGTGTGCGCGCCGCGCGCCAGCTTCGGACCCAGCCAGCGCTTGAGCCGGCGCAGGGCCTCCATCCGCCCGGCCGCCCTGTCCAGCCGGTAGTACAGCTGGGGCGGGACATAGGGCAGCAGTGGCGAGTGACGCTGGCCGAGCAGCGCGAACATCTGCTCCGGGGGGAGGTGGATGTAGCGGGTGAGGTTCTCGTACCACTGGGCGCTGTAGCGGGCGGCGCTCTGCTGGGACAGCAGGGCGGACTTGCGTTCCTGCTGGTAGCGGGCGAGTGCCTGCGGGAGGCCCGCGCTCTCCCGCAGGGCGTCGGCGAGAGCGATGGCGTCCTCCAGGGCGAGGGTGGTGCCGGCGCCGATCGAGTAGTGCGTGGTGTGGGCGGCGTCGCCGAGGAGGACGAGGTTGCCGCGGTACCAGGTGCGGTTGGTGAGGGTGCGGAAGGTCAGCCACTGGGTGCTGCCGTCGGCGGCGGCGCGGCCGATCAGCGGGTGGCCGTCGAGGATGTGCGCGAAGAGCTTCTCCAGGTGGGCCAGTTGGTCGCCCCCGCCCGCCCCGTCGAGGCCGAGTCCGGCCAGGGTCTCGGGGGCGCACTCGATGACGCAGGTGCTCTGCTCGGAGCTGAAGGGGTAGCCGTAGCACCAGATCCAGCCGTGCTCGGTCTCCACGAACGCGAAGGTGAAGGAGTCGAAGACCTTGGTGGTGCCGAGCCAGATGTAGGAGTTGCGCCCCGGCGTGAGTTCGGCGCCGAAGCCGTCCGCGTGGTGGGTGCGCAGGGTGCTGTGGACACCGTCGCAGGCCACGACCAGATCGGCGTCCGGCGGGTCCTCGGCGGTGATCCCGCTCTCGAACTCCAGCCGCACGCCGAGTGCGCGGGCGCGGGCGGCGAGGATCTCCAGCAGCTTGTGCCGGCCGATGCCGTGCCCCTCGTCGCCGGGCTGACGGGTCGCCAGGTCCCCCACGTGGGCGACGCCCTGGGTCCAGCGGACGGAGTTCTCCTCGATCGCGCGCGCCGACTCGGGGTCGCAGGCGCGGAGTCTGTCGAGCAGCCCCTGCCAGTACGTGACACCCCAGCCGTAGGTCGAGCCCTCGGGGTCGCGCTCGTGGACGGTGACGTCGTGGGACGGGTCCTGTCGTTTGAGCAGGATGGAGAGATACAGGCCGGCGGGCCCGCCGCCGACACAGGCGACCTTCACGCACACTCCCAGGAGTTACCAGACGTGGTTGATTGACGACGCAGGGTAGCAGGACGCCGCACCCGCCGACGGGCACCCCACCTGCCGGATCGCGCCACTTTCCCCACGTGGGCCACACCACCGCGGGCGGGGCGGCGCGCGAAAGATCACCCGAAGCGATGCACCCACGGAAAGGAATTGCCCCTTCCGCGCGGTGCGGGCACCCGTCGACAACAAGATCATCTTCATTGAAGATTGCACGACATGTAATTGATTGTCCGGATCGCGGCCAACCTCCTGCGGGGGATTTCTCCCTTTCTCCCGCAGGTCGATAGGCATACGGGGTCGTCAACCGAACGCACCCCAGGAGGTCCCGCATGCCGGAACTCAGCCGTCGTCGTGCACTCACCGCGGCGGCCGCCGTCGCCGGTGCCCCGCTGGTCGCCGTCCCGACCGCCCGGGCCGCCGACCACCACCACGACTCCCCCGGCTCCCCCGCCCCCTTCGACGAGGTCTACCGGGGCCGCCGGATACAGGGCCGGTCCGCCACCGGGAGCGGCCATCACCACGGCGGCGGCTACGCCGTGTACGTCGACGGTGTCGAGCTGCACGTGATGCGCAACGCCGACGGCTCCTGGATCAGCGTGGTCAGCCACTACGACCCGGTGCCCACCCCGCGGGCCGCCGCCCGTGCCGCGGTCGACGAGCTCCAGGGCGCCCGGCTCGTGCCGTTCCCCGCCGGCTGACCGCCGCCGACCGGCCACCCGCCCCACCTCCGCGCACCCTTGGAGCACCACACATGACCGTCCGCAAGAACCAGGCTTCGCTCACCGCCGACGAGAAGCGGCGGTTCGTCGCCGCCGTCCTCGAACTCAAGCGCAGCGGCCGCTACGACGCCTTCGTCACCACCCACAACGGCTTCATCCTCGGCGACACCGACAACGGCGAGCGCACCGGCCACCGTTCGCCGTCCTTCCTGCCGTGGCACCGCAGATTCCTGCTCGAGTTCGAGCGGGCCCTGCAGTCGGTGGACGCCTCGGTGGCACTGCCGTACTGGGACTGGTCCGCCGACCGTTCACCACGCTCCTCGCTGTGGGCGCCGGACTTCCTCGGCGGCAGCGGGCGCAGCCGGGACGGCCAGGTGATGGACGGCCCCTTCGCCGCGTCGGCGGGCAACTGGGCGGTCAACGTCCGCGTGGACGGCCGCACTTACCTGCGGCGCGCGCTGGGGGCGGCCGTCCGTGAACTGCCGACCCCGGGCGAGGTCGAGTCGGTGCTGTCCATGACGACGTACGACATGGCCCCCTGGAACAGCGCCTCCGACGGCTTCCGCAACCATCTGGAGGGCTGGCGCGGAGTCAATCTGCACAACCGGGTCCATGTGTGGGTCGGCGGGCAGATGGCGACCGGGGTCTCCCCCAACGACCCGGTGTTCTGGCTGCACCACGCCTACATCGACAAGCTGTGGGCCCAGTGGCAGCGCCGGCACCCGGGGTCCGCGTACGTCCCGGGCGGCGGGACGCCGGACGTCGTCGACCTCCACGAGACGATGAAGCCCTGGAACGACACCACCCCGGCGGACCTCCTCGATCACACCGCCCACTACACCTTCGACACCGACTGATCGTCTTCCGCCGGTTTGCCGCGCAGGCCACGGGTAACCCGCGACGGACAAGAGCGACGAGACGAGTCGCATCACGAACACGAAGGAGGACACGATCGTGTCGCAGGTCGAGGAATCCATCGAGGTCGGCGTGCCCGTGCACACCGCGTACAACCAGTGGACGCAGTTCGAGACGTTCCCCGAGTTCATGAGCGGGGTGGACCGCGTCGAGCAGCGCACCGACACGCTCACCCACTGGGTGACCAGTGTGAACGGCGTGCACCGGGAGTTCGACGCGGAGATCACCGAGCAGATCCCGGACGAACGGGTCGCCTGGACCACGATCTCCGGCGAGGCCAAGCAGGCCGGCGTGGTGACCTTCCACCGGCTCGACGACAGCCACACCAAGGTGATGCTCCAGCTGGAGTTCCAGCCGGAGGGCCTGGCCGAGACCGTCGGCGACAAGCTTGGCCTCGTGAAGCGCCAGACCAAGGGTGATCTGGAGCGCTTCAAGGAGTACATCGAGGATCGCGGTCTCGAGACCGGGGGCTGGCGCGGCGCGGTGGTGTAACCGCGTGCCGCAGGTCAGCTCCGGTCGGCGTCCGCCGTACGGCACTCCGGGTGCCCCCAGCCCTGCGCGTTCTTGGCGATCTGTTCGCCGGCCGCGTAGGGGCGACCGCACACACAGCGGCCGGCGAACTTGGCCTTGATCGTGCGTGACGCCGAACCACCGCTCCGCCGGGGGGACTTGTCCCCGGCGGAGCGGTTCGCTTTCGCGCCGGACCTCGCCTTCGGGGTGTCCGGCGAGGCCGGCGGCTCCGGGGAACCCCGGTCGCTGCCGGCCGGCTGCTGGACGATCGCCGCCTGGCTGGCGGCGCGGTCGGCGAAGTCGTTGAGCGGGTCGCCGTCGACCTGGTGGGCGGGCACGTAGCGGAAGTCCACCGAGCGGCCGTCGAGCAGTTCGTCGATGCGGACGACCAACTCCTGATTGGCCACCGGCTTGCCCGCGGACGTCTTCCAGCCGTTGCGCTTCCAGCCCGGCAGCCAGGTGGTGACGGCCTTCATGGCGTACTGCGAGTCCATCCGCACCTCGAGCGGCACACCCGGGTCGGTCGACGCCAGGAGGCGTTCCAGCGCGGTGAGTTCGGCGATGTTGTTGGTCGCCTTGCCGAGCGGGCCCGCCTCCCAGCGGGCCGGCGCCTCCGCGTCGTCCGCGACCACCCAGGCCCAGGCCGCCGGTCCCGGATTTCCCTTCGAGGCCCCGTCGCACGCGGCCACCACTCGTTCACGCATGCGCACGATCATGCCACGGCCCCCGCAGGGCGTTCCGCGGGGTGCTAGGACACGTCCTCGGTCCGCGGCATGTCTCCCGCGGTGGTGGTGACGTCGATCACCGAGAAACTCGCGCCCTGCGGGTCGCTGATCGCCGCGAACCGTCCGAACGGGGTGTCCATCGGGCCGAACCGAAGAACGCCACCGACCTTGGTGGCCCTCGCCACGGCCTCGTCGCAGTTGTCGACCGTGAAGTACACGTTGATGTACGACGGCACCTCGGGCGGGAACTCGTCCGTCATCTTCATCCGGCCGAGGACCATGTCGCCGTCGACCTCGAACAGCCGGAAGTCGACCGCGTCGTCCTGGAGCTGCTTCGCCGCGTACGGGAACACGGCCGGGAGGAACGCGTCCGTCTTCTCCGGTTCGCGGGTGAAGACCTCGGCCCAGCAGTACGCGCCGGGCTGCTCGGGCGGTGCCTCGAAGCCCTCGTGGACGCCCGCCTGCCACACGCCGAACACGGCGCCGCTCGGCTCGCGGCCCAGGCACATCGTGCCGAATTCGCCGACCCGCATCGGCTCCATCAGCACCTCACCGCCGTTCTCACGGATCTTGCCTGCGGTCGCGGCGGCGTCCGGGGAGGCGAAGTACAGACACCACTGCGACTGGCCCTCCTGGCCGGGCATCGGCGGGACGACGGCGGCGACCGCCTTGCCGTTCGCGTAGGCCTGGGTGTAGTTCCCGTACTCGGACGACGACTCGCCGAAGGTCCAGCCCAGGACCTCGGCATAGAACGTCTTGGCGCCCTCCACGTCGCTGAACATCGCGTCGGCCCAGCAAGGGATTCCCAATGGTCGTACGGCCATGACCGCAGCCCTCCGGTGAGATGGTTTGTCCGGTTGCTCACGCTAGTCACCCGGCCGTCGGCCCGCGCGCCGAACACACGGGTAACCGGGAGTGACCCACGAGCGCTCCGGCGTGCGGGAGCACGTGGAGGAAGCGATCGCACTCATGGGGCGCCTTCCGCCCCACCCTGCGGGTTTGCACCCTCCAGAGCATGAATCCGCCCCCCGCACGCCGTACCCGGCCGTCACTCAGGGTGTTTGGCTGATGCACGTGGAGTACCGACCCGGACTTCGCGGACGCTCCGCTCCTCTCCGCGCACCTTTCTGGAGGTCATGTGTCCACACCGAACAGCGCCACCGGTCCCGCCCTGGACGATCCCGCCCCCGGACCCTCCGCCGACGCGCAGCTCACCAGTCTCAGCACCCGGGCGGCCCGCCAGCTCGCCACGACCCACAAGTCCGAACCGCAGATGCAGGCCATCAGCTCGCGCTGGCTGCTGCGCTTGCTGCCCTGGGTGGATGTGAAGGGCGGCGCCTACCGTGTCAACCGGCGTCTCCAGTTGCGCGTCGGCCGGGGCCGGGTGCAGTTCGAGCACAACGGCGCGGACGACGTGCGGGTCATCCCGGAGACCCTCACCGAGCTGCCCGTGCTGCGCGGCTACTCCGACAACGGAACCCTCGCGGAGCTCTCCTCCCGCTTCCAGGTACGGGAGGTCCGGGCCGGTCAGGTCGTCTTCGAGGCCGGGCAGCCGGTCACGGAGACCTATCTCGTGGTGCACGGCCGGTTCACCCGCTTCACCGCGGGCAGGTACGGCGGGGAGGAGATCGTCGGGGTGGTCTCCGGCGGCGACCACCTCGGCGACGAGGCCGTCGGGCAGGACGACCCGCTGTGGCTGAGCTCGGTGCGCGCGGAGACCTCGGGCGTGCTGCTGGCACTGCCCTGGGACACGCTGCGCGAGTTCCTCGGGCGGGTGCCGTCCCTCGCCGCCCATCTGGACGCCTACGTCGCCCGGCAGCGGCTGCCGATGAACCGCAAGGGCGAGGCCGACCTGCCGGTGCAGGCCGGCCACAGCGGGGAGCCGACGCTGTCGGGCGGCTACGTCGACTACGAACTCTCGCCCCGCGAGTACGAGTTGTCACTGACCCAGACCGTGCTGAAGGTGCACACCCGGGTCGCCGACCTCTACAACAACCCGATGAACCAGACCGAGCAGCAACTCCGCCTGACCGTCGAGGAGATCCGCGAACGGCAGGAGTGGGAGCTGGTCAACAACCGGGAGTTCGGGCTGCTGCACAACGCCGACCACTCCCAGCGCGTCAGCACGTTCACCGGACCGCCGACCCCGGACGACATGGACGAGCTGCTGTCGATGCGGCGCAGGACCAAACTGTTCCTCGCCCATCCCAAGGCGATCGCGGCTTTCTTCCGGCAGTGCAACCGGCGCGGTCTGACGCCCGGCACGGCCACCGTCGAGGGGCACGAGATCCCGGCCTGGCGCGGGGTGCCGATCCTCCCCTGCAACAAGATCCCGGTCAGTCCGCAGCACACCACCAGCATCCTCGCGCTGCGCACCGGCGAGGCCGACCAGGGAGTCGTCGGCCTTTACCAGACGGGCATCCCGGAGGAGTTCCAACCCGGCCTGAACGTAAGGTTCATGGGGATCGACGCCAACTCGATCATCCGCTACCTGGTCACCGCCTACTACTCGATGGCCGTCCTCGTGCCCGACGCGGCCGGGGTCCTGGAGAACGTCCAGATCGGTCGGACGGCCGAGTGACGGCGGGGAGTTCGCGATGAGCACGCCCTCGCGCACCGGGAGTGGGCTGCCCGGGCCGCCGAACCTCGCCCGCAGCCTGCGGGCCCGGCGCGGCGGCGCGATCCCCGGACTGCGGTACCGGGAGGTCGCGCCCGCGGACCCCGAGAAGGCCGCGGAGATCGACCGCAGACTGGAGACGTGGGCCCGTGGCCTGGACCTGTTCCCGGCGGCCTGGAACGGGGACTTCGCGGGCTTCCAGTTCGGCCGCGCCGTGGTGCTCCAGCATCCGTGCGCGCTCGACCTGGAGCGCCTCACGGTGGCAGGCAAGCTGCTGCTGGCCGAGAACATCGTCGACAACTGCTACTGCGAGGAGGACGAGGACAAGGGCGGCTCCCGCAGCGGGCTCGGCGGCCGGCTGATCATCGCCCAGTCGGCGCTCGACCCGTACCACGGACCGCCGGACCTCCAGGAGGACTGGGCACGCGGGGTACAGGCCGACGGGCCGTTGCGCTCGTACCACTGGGCGCTGAAGGAGTACGCGGCCGTCGCCACGCCCAGCCAGACCGACCGGTTCGTGCACGACATCGCACGGCTGCACCTGGGTTACCTCGGCGAGGCGGCCTGGGGGGAGACGCGATACGTGCCGCGGATCTGGGAGTACCTGGCGATGCGGCAGTTCAACAACTTCCGGCCGTGTCTGTCGATCGTCGACGCGGTGGACGGCTACGAGCTGCCCGAGCAGCTCTACGCCCGCCCGGAGATCCAGCGGGTCACCGCGCTGGCCTGCAACGCCACCACGATCGTCAACGACCTGTACTCCTTCACCAAGGAACTGGCGGCCGACCCCACCCATCTCAATCTGCCGCAGGTCGTCGCCGCCAACGACCGGCGCGGGCTGAAGGCCGCCTACCTGAGGTCGGTCGAGATCCACAACCAGGTCATGGAGGCGTTCGAGGACGAGTCGGCCGTACTCGCCGCCACCTCGCCGCTGCTCGAGCGCTATCTCCGGGGGCTGTCGGACTGGGTGGCCGGCAACCACGAGTGGCACGCGACCAACACCCACCGCTACCACCTGCCCGACTACTGGTGACCACCCCGCCCTTGCCAACCCGTCATGCACAGCACCATGAGGAGCCACCGTTGACCACAGCCCACGACGCCGGCACCAAGACCGTCCCGGTGCCCACCCAGTCCACGTATCAGAGCCGTGTCGCGGACTACTGGAACGCCGAGGAGAACCCGGTCAACCTCGAACTCGGCAGGATCGACGGCCTGTACCACCATCACTACGGCGTCGGCGAAGCGGACTGGTCCGTGCTCGACGAGCCCGACGCGGAGCTGCGCCGTGCACGGGTCACCGCCGAGCTGCACCGGCTGGAGCACGCCCAGGCCGAACTGCTGGCCGCCCGCCTCGGCCGGCTCACGCCCGCCGACCGCGTCTTCGACGCCGGCTGCGGACGCGGCGGCGGCAGCGTCGTGGCGAACCAGCGGTACGGCTGCCACGCGGACGGCGTCACCATCTCGGCCAAACAGGCCGCTTTCGCGAACGAGCAGGCGCGCAAGCGGGGCATCGACGACCAGGTGCGCTACCACCACCGCAACATGCTCGACACCGGCCTGGAGACGGGCGCCTACGCGGCCTCGTGGAACAACGAGTCGACCATGTACGTCGACCTGGACCTGCTGTTCGCCGAGCACGCCCGGCTGCTGCGCCGCGGCGGACGCTGTGTCGTCGTCACCGGCTGCTACAACGACACCTACGGCCGGGCCTCGCGCGAGGTCTCGCTCATCAACGCCCACTACATCTGCGACATCCACCCGCGCTCGGCGTACTTCCGGGCGCTGGCCCGGAACCGGCTGGTGCCGGTCCATGTGGAGGACCTCACCGAAGTGGCCGTGCCCTACTGGGAGCTGCGCAGTCAGGCCGACCATCTGGTCACCGGCATCGAGGAGACCTTCCTTACCGCGTACCGCAACGGCAGCTTCCAGTACCTGCTGATCGCGGCCGACCGGGTCTGAAATCCGTTGGACAGCGTCGGGGCCGGTCCCTTGCAATGAGGCGCATGTGCCCTGCGAAGATGCATCCGGACGAGGTCGGTCTCGACGCCCCGCTGGTGAGCCGGCTCGTCGCCGCCCAGTTCCCGCGGTGGGCCGGTCTGCCCGTGACACGGCTGGCCTCCTCCGGCACGGAGAACGCCATGTTCCGGCTCGGCGCGGACAAGGTGGTGCGGCTGCCCCGCCATCCCGGCGCCGTCGAGAGTGTGGCGCACGAGCAGCACCTGCTGGTCCGGCTGGGGCCGGAGCTGCCCGTCCCCGCGCCCGTACCGCTGGAACAGGGCGGGCCGGGTGAGGGGTTCCCCTGGCCCTGGTCGGTGTACCGCTGGCTGGACGGCCGTAATCCGGTCGCCGGCGCCCTCGACGAGCCCGAGGCGCTGGCGGCGGACCTGGCGGCGTTCGTCACCGCCCTGCGCGGGATCGAGACGCGGGGCGGGCCGCCGAACCACCGGGGTGGTCCGCTCGCCGGACGGGACGCCCCCACCCGTGACGCCCTCGCCCGGCTCACGGGACGGATCGACACCGACGCGGTCACCGCCCTGTGGGAGGAGGCGCTGCGGGCTCCGGGGCACACAGGGCCGCCCGTCTGGGCCCATGGCGACCTGTCGCCCGGGAACGTCCTGGTCGAGGAAGGACGGCTCTCGGCGGTGATCGACTTCGGCAGTGTCGGGGTGGGCGACCCGGCCGTGGACCTGATCGTCGCCTGGAACCTGCTGCCCGCCCCGGCCCGCGGAACCTTCCGGGAGGCGGTGGGCGCGGACGACGCCGAGTGGGCGCGCGGCCGGGGCTGGGCCCTGTCGATCTCGCTGATCCAGCTGCCGTACTACTGGGAGACCAATCCGCCGCTGGCGGAGAACTCCCGGCATGTGATCAAGGAGATCCTGGCCGAGACCCGGACCGCCGACGCGCCCCCGGCGGCCGGCTCCTACGCTCCGTCGTAGGCCTTCTTCAGGGCGGCGACGTCGAGCTTGCTCATGGCGTACATGGCCTTGGTGGTGCGGGTGGCCTTCTCGGGGTCGGGGTCACTGATCATCTCGATCAGCCCGTCGGGGATGACCTGCCAGGACAGGCCGTACTTGTCCTTGAGCCAGCCGCAGGGGCCGGGCTCGCCGCCGTCCTCGGTGAGCCTGGTCCAGTAGTAGTCGACCTCCTCCTGGTCCGCGCAGTAGATCTGGAAGGAGACCGCCTCGCTGAACTTGAACTGCGGGCCGCCGTTGATGCCGACGAACTTCTGCCCGTTGACCGTGAACTCCACGGCCAGCACGGAGCCGGCCGGACCCGGGCCGGCCTCGTTGTAGCGGCCGATGTCGCCGATGCCGGAGTCCTTGAAGATCGAGACGTAGTGGTGGGCGGCTTCCTCGGCCTGGCCGTCGAACCAGAGACACGTGGTGAGTCCGTCGGTGGTCATGAGTACCTCCTGGGCATGGGGCGCGGTCATCAGTGTCGACTCCTCATCGCCCCGGAACTCATCGCTCGGGCCGTGGAGTAATCCGGACGGCCGGACGGAGACGCCTGGAAGGCGGGCGGGCGCAGCCGCTCTGCCCGTGGCGAATCTGCCGCGGGCAGAGCAGCCGCGTGCGGGCATGCTCCGAGGTCAAGAGTGAGGTCGACGGCATCGACGCCACGACGAGGAGAACCGATGACCCCACTCACCACGCTCGCCCCCCGCGCCGAGGAGGGCGACACCCCGCCGTCCCGCTTCGACGACCACCTCGCCGCCCAACTGCTCGGCCAGCGGATCGTGTTGCTCGGCACCCAGGTCGACGAGGTCTCCGCGAACCGGGTCTGCGCGCAACTGCTGATCCTGTCGGCGGAGGACCCGCGCACCGACATCGGCCTGTACATCAACAGCCCGGGCGGGTCGGTGCACGCGGGGCTCGCCATCTACGACACGATGCGGCTGATCCCCAACGACGTCTCGACGCTCGCCATGGGCTTCGCGGCCAGCATGGGCCAGTTCCTGCTCAGTGTCGGCGCGGCCGGCAAGCGGTACGCGCTGCCGAACGCGCGGGTCATGATGCACCAGCCGTCGGCCGGGATCGGCGGCACCACGGCGGACATCGAGATCCAGGCGGAGAACCTGGAGCACACCAAGCGGACCATCGAACGGATCACCGCCGAGCACACCGGCCAGTCCCCGCAGACCATCTCGCGCGACGGCGACCGCGACCGCTGGTTCACGGCCGAGGAAGCCAGGGAGTACGGCATCGTGGACCGGGTCGTGGAGTCCCTCGCGGACGTCCGCCCGGCCGCGCAGAAGCGACGGATGGGGCTGTGACATGGGGACCTACACGATTCCGAACGTGATCGAGCGGACCCCGCAGGGCGAGCGGTCCTACGACGTGTTCAGCCGGCTGCTGTCCGAGCGGATCATCTTCCTCGGCACCGAGATCGACGACGGCGTGGCGAACGTCGTCATCGCGCAGCTGCTCCACCTGGAGGCGGCCTCGCCGGAGAGTGAGATCTCGGTCTACCTCAACTCCCCCGGCGGCTCGTTCACCTCGCTGATGGCGATCTACGACACGATGACGTTCGTACGGGCGCCGATCTCGACGCTCTGCGTCGGGCAGGCCGCTTCGACGGCGGCCGTGCTGCTGGCGGGCGGGGATCCCGGTCGGCGGCTCGTCCTGGAACACGCGCGGGTGCTGCTCGGACAGCCGGCCAGTGGCGGCCGGCAGGGCACCGTCTCGGACCTCACGCTCCAGGCCAAGGAGATGGTCCGCATCCGCGGCCAGGTGGAGGAGGTGCTGGCCCGCCACACCCGCCACGACATCGCCACCCTGCGCGCGGACATGGACCGCGACAAGGTGTTCACCGCGCGGGAGGCGGTGGCGTACGGCCTGGCCGACGAGGTGCTGAGCCGGCGTCCCACGACGGTGTGAGACGCCGGCCCGCGCGGCTCGTCAGGCGGCCAGGCACAGACCGTCGTACGACGACGGCGTGACAGTACGGCCGCCCACGGGGTGCCGGCCGCTGAGCCGGACCAGCTCTCCCTGCGCCCGGGCCAGCAGGTCGCCCAGGTTCAGGCCGAGGGCCTGCGCGGCGGCCGCGAGGACCTCCGAGGAGGCCTCCTTGCGGCCGCGCTCCACCTCCGAGAGGTAGGGCATGGAGATACGGGCCGAGTCGGCGACGTCCTTGAGCGTGCGCTGCTGTGCCCGGCGTTCACGGCGCAGGACGTCTCCGACCAGGTCGCGCCACAAGGGCTCGCGCCGGGCGGGGCGGGGAACGGGTGCGGAGGCCGGTGCCGGTCCCGGCACGGTGGGAAGGGAGGAGGCGGTGCCCGGGCGCTCGGCAGGCGGGCGCAGCGGGATCACGCGGGCTTGGTTCGGCGCTTGGTTGCTCACCTCCCCAGCCTAGGAAAACGGGCCCACGCGGGAAGGGTCCGGCGTTGCGCCCTCGGTGGAATCGGGCCCGCGGTGTCCTCGGGTTCCCCGGTGGGAGCGGGCCGCGGTGTCCTCGGATGCCCGGGATCTCCGGGCTTCGGTGGAACCGGGCCTTCGGTAGGATCGGGCGGAAGCCCGCGCGTCGCGACGGACCGCGGAGCCCGTATGCATGGGTCGTCGCGGACCGGGTACCCGCCCGGAGAGCGGGTCTGTACCTGCACGCTCACGGACCGAGCACAGCAGACGTCGAACCGTGACTTTCCTGGGAGAGACAATGGAGAGCGCCGTGATCCGGACAGAGGCCACGCTCGTGGAGGACACCGCCGACACCCGCACGGACGGCGTGCCTCTGCCCGGCATCGAGGCGCCGCGGAGCGTGGCTCCGCGCGACGCGCGGGAGCTGTCCCGCCAGTTCTTCCAGCGGCTGGCCGTCCTCGAAGAGGGCTCCCGCGAATTCCAGTACGCGCGCAACACCCTCATCGAGATGAACATGTCCCTGGTCCGGTTCGCGGCCGGCCGGTTCCGCGGCCGCGAGGACGACATGGAGGACATCGTCCAGACCGGGATGATCGGCCTGATCAAGGCCATCGACCGGTTCGAGATCTCGCGCGAGGTGGAGTTCACCTCGTTCGCGCTGCCGTACATCGTCGGTGAGATCAAGCGTTTCTTCCGGGACACGACGTGGGCGGTGCACGTCCCGCGGCGGCTGCAGGAGCTGCGCGTCGAACTGGCCAGGGCACGCGACGAGCTCTCCAGCCGCCTGGACCGGGACCCCACCGTGCCGGAGCTGGCCACGCTGATGAACCTCACGGAGAGCCAGGTGGTCGAGGCGCAGATCGCCGCCAACGGCTACAACTCCTCCTCCCTCGACGCGGCGCTCACCGGCGACGGCCCGGAGTACGGGGAGGCGGTCCTGGCGGACTTCATCGGCGTGGAGGAGGACGGGCTGCGGCTCGTCGAGGACTTCCACTCGCTGGCCCCCCTGATGGCCGAGCTCAGCGAGCGCGACCGGCGGATCATCCACATGCGGTTCGTGGAGGAGGCCACCCAGGCGGAGATCGGCGAGCGGCTCGGCTGCTCCCAGATGCATGTCTCGCGCTTGATAAAGCGGATCATCATGCGCCTGCGGCACGGGATGCTGGGCGAGCTGGGCTGCGCCTGATCGCCCCTGCTGCCCCGCTTGTCGGCCGACGCTGCCCAGCTTGTCGGCCGACACTGCCCCGCTTGTGGCCGACCTACCACCGCCGATCGCCCCTGCCGGATAACCGGCGGGGGCGCTCGCGTCGGGAAGCCGAGATCCGCCCTGGAGCTACGGTCCCTACGGTGCGAAGGTCAGTACGGCGCGGACGCGCTTGCCGACCGGCACGCGGTCGGCTGTGACCTGCGCGGCCACTGCGTGCACGATCTCCAGACCGTGGCGGCCGACGCGCTCGGGGTCCTTCGGGAACCGCATCGGCAGCGCGTCGCTGCTGTCGTAGACGCAGACCGTGACCGAGGCGTCCGAACCCTCCAGCTCCAGGATGTAGGGCCCGTTGCTGTGCCGGTCGGCGTTGGTGACCAGTTCACTGACCACCAGCATCACCTCACCGCTCACCCGGTCACCGATCGTGGCGCACCACTCCGTCCTGAGCTGGTCGACGAAGTGCGCGGCGAAGACCCGGGCCTCGGCTATGCAGCCGGGCTCTCCGGTGAAGTGCGCCGCCCGCCGCAGCGGTTCCACGGGTACGTCGAAACCGGTAGGTATCACTGCCCCGTCCAGATGCTCGATCATGCGTTTCTCTCTCGGAGGCCGGACTGGCCGGACGCTGCTGGCTGTGCACGCCGCTGGCTGTGCACCTGTGCTCGTACCCCGAGTTTCGCCACACACTCCACATCAGTTTTCGCCCTGTCCGCGCGGTGGCCGCGAGGGGTCTCAAACGGTCGGCGAGCCGGCCGGGGAACCCGGGGCGGGCGAGGAAACCGCCGAGGCCGACCGCGACCGGCTCGTGCTGTCCCCCGGCGACGGGGACCGCGGAAGCGAGGAGAGGGAGCTGCCCGGCCCGCTCGTGGATTCGGAAGGTGAACCCGGCCGCGACTCGGAGCCCGGTGACTCCGGAGACGGCGACCCCGGGGAGGGGGCAGCGGAGGAAGAGGAGCCGGAGGACAGGGAACGGGAGGACGGGGATCGGGAGGACGGGGGTGCGATTCCCTGCCGCTCGTCGCCCGAGGATCGCGACGACGGCGGTTCCGAGGAGGGCGCTCGCGACGACGGCTCCGGGGACGGCTCCTCGGAGGACGCGGACGCCGAGCCCGGACGGGAGGACGGCGGCGGACAGCCCGGCGGCCTGTCGGCGGGTGGCGAGTCGCACGCGGGCGAGGTGCGCGAGCCATGGCTCGTCGGTGTGCTCGGCATGCCCGGGGTGCCGACGGTGATGGATGGCGTGCGCCTCGCCGGAGGACGGGTGGGCCGGTCCTTGTGCGGCTTGTCGCCCGGTTGGCGGGCGAACCAGTGGTGAGCGTGTCCGGGGTCGTAGAGCACGAACACCTTGATCACGGTCATGGAGGGTTTGACCACGACGGTGGTCGCGGGGCTGTACGCCGGCCACGAGTCGCCGGTCCGCTTGAACCCGGACGGCTGGGCGACCGGCGGGGTCAGCGGATTGCCGCAGGCGCAGCGCACCTGCGGGACACCGTGCCGGTCGACCAGGACGGCCGTGCCGGCCTGGAGGACGGCCTGGTAGCTGGTGGCGGCGCCGTCGCGGTAGCCGTGGTTGGTGACCCGGGTGTCCAGGCGCAGCTGCACGGGGGTGAGGGAGCGAAGGTGGGCCGGGACCCCGGCGGGGGCGACGCCGGCCACCGAGGCGAACGCCCTGTTCTTCGCGGGAGCCGCTTGGAGGGCCTTGATCTGGTGCTCCACGTCGCAGCTGGAGACGTTGCGGGTACCGCCGTACAGTCCCTCCTCGCCGCCGTCGACACCGGAGACGGTGCGCGTGGGCGGCGAGGAACCCGACGGGGCGACGGTGGCCGGCGGGAAGGAGCCTTTGGTGGTGGCCGGCTCGGTGTAGGGCTCAGGGCCGCGCTCGCCGGCCGGCTGCATGAAGACCTCGCCGACCTGGTCGGAGCCGCCCCCGTTCGACAGGGCGAGCACCAGGGCGAGGGCCGTGGCGGCCACGACCGCGGTGGTGATCAGCGCGATCCGGGGCCACGACTTCCACCAGGGCCGGCCCGGTTCCCCGTCGTCGCCCTCCGGGGAGCCTGCCCCGGACGGCCGGGAGGGTGGGCCCGAAGGGGGCTGGGACGGCGGGCCCGAAGGCGGCTGGGACGGCGGGCCCGAAGGCGGCTGGGACGGCGGGCCCGAAGGGGGCTGGGAGGGCGGGCCCGACAGCGGGCCGGTGGGCGGTCCCGTGGGGCGGCCGGAAGACGGCGGTTCGACGCTCACGAGCACTCCCGACGTGGGTTTCCCGCAGCGCTTCGTCCGATGGCCCCCGCGAGGCTCTACAGGGCTCCACAGGGCTCACTCATCCGACATACGCCGCTTTCTTCCACAACGCACCATTGTGTGCCTCGGCCGGGCGCCGCTCGCAAGCGGGGCGCGGACGGCCCACCCGACAGGCGCGCTCTCCTGACGCTGCTTAGCGTGGCAGGGTGAGTTCGCATACCCCGGACGACCAGGCAGTCTCCCGCCACGGCTGGCCGCGCGCGGTCGTCGTGGCACTGGCCGCACTGGTCGTCATGGGGGTGGTGGCCGCGCTGGGGCTGTGGGCGGCCGGAGCCGCGGACCTGCCGCAGGGCGCCTTCCCGCGCGTGATCGCGGCGACCGTCGTCACGGGTGTCGGCGGCACGGTCGAGCTCTCCGGGAACGCCGGTGGACTCGCGGACACGAAGGGCGGTCTGACGGTGATTCCGCTGTCCGTCACCCTCGTCGGGGCGCTCGTGGTGGGCGCCGGATTCCTGCGGCCGCTGCGGCACCGGGCGGTGGCGGGCGCAGGGGAGCTGGCCGGGTGGGCGGCCAGGATCGCCGTGGTGTGGCTGCTCGGCCTGCTCGGCCTGGCCCTCGCCGCACGCCGGACCTTCAGGATCCCTCTCGGCGACGACACGCTGAGCGACCTGGGTGAGCTGTTCGGCGTCAGCCCCGAGGCCGGCTTCACCACGGACGTCCCCCTCACTCTCGCCGTCGGGCTTGCGTGGCTGGCCGGTGTGCTGGCGCTGGCGCTGCTGGTCTCGCCCGGGGCTCCGTTGCCGGCCAGGCTGCTGCGCCTGCACGGGTCGGTACGCCCGGCCGCCTACGCGATGGTCCTGCTGCTGCTCTTCTGCGTCGTCCTGGGCCTCGTCGTCGCGCTCGTCGTCGCGGCGACCCGGGGACACGCCGCCGAGACCCTCGCGATGGTCCTGCTAGGTCTGCCCAACCTGGTGTGGCTGACGTTCACGATCGGGCTGGGCGCCACCTGGCACGGCCGGGTCGAGGGGCCGTTCGGGCTGCCGATGCCCCATCTGCTGGACGAGGTGCTGCGCGGGCCGGACGAGACCCGGCTGAACCTCGGCACCCTCGCCCAGCACGACGGCCGCGTGTGGTGGCTCGTCGCCGTGGACGCCGCCCTGCTGCTGGCGGCCGCGTTCGTGATGGCGGCCCACTCCCCCGCCCGGACGCCCGCTTGGCGGCACGCCGTGCACATGGCGGTGGCGCTGGTGCTCACGGTGCTGATGATCTGCCTGGTCGGCCGTGTCTCGGCCCACTACGGCCTCTCGGTCCTCGGCATCGGCGACCTGGGCGGCGATCTGTCAGGGGAGCTGTTCCTGCGCGCCGAGGTGTGGCCGGCGCTGGGCCTCGCCGCGCTGTGGGGACTGGTCACGGGTTTCCTGGGCGGTCTGCCGGCAGGGCGGGCGCGCCGCCGGGGCGGGACGAAACCCCGTTGACGGCGGTGGCGCCCCGGAATGCCAGGGTGCGCGCCATGTTGCCCGCCTTGCTGGAGGCGGCCCTGGTGCTCGGGGCCGCGAACCCCGTAGCGCATCACGTCACCTACGTGCTTCTCGAGTCCTGGACGACGGCCGGGTCCGCGCCCGCTCCAAAGGGCTCGGCGTCCGGGCCGACGGGGCGTGCGGAGCCGTCACCTACGAGGACACCGTGGTGCGGGTCGGCGAGGGGTGGCGTATCGCCCGCCGGAAGGTGACAGCCCGGCGGGTGCCACTCGACGGGGCGGCCGAGGTCACCCCGGACCGGGCGGGCCGAAGGCCGGTCGCGACCAGGGCGGGGGTGGGGGCGCCCGCGTGCCGGCCGGTTCCGTCGGGGGGTGGGTGGTCCGGTCGGCGGCCGCACGTCTCAGTTCGGCGACGAAGGCGCCGCAGGTGGGATGACGTGCCCCGGGGCTCTTGGCGAGGGCCCGGGCGAACACCGCGTCGACGTGCGGGGGAAGGGCGGGGCGGGCCTGCGTCAGCGGGGGCGGATCGGCGTTCTGATGGGCCCAGAGCAGGGCCATGTCGTCGTCGCGCAGGAAGGGCGGGCGGCCCGCGAGGCACTCGTACACGACGCAGGCCAGTCCGTAGACGTCGCAGCGGCCGTCGACCGGATGCCCGGAGATCTGTTCGGGGGCGACGTAGTCGAGGGTGCCGACGAACTGCCCGACCGTCGTGAAGCCGGTCAGGGAGAGCGACTTCTTCGTCAGGCCGAAGTCGGTGAGGTAGACGTGCTCCGGGTGGTCGCTGTCGGTGCCCCGGGCGACCAGGATGTTGCCGGGCTTGACGTCCCGGTGGACCAGCCCGTGCTCATGCGCGGCGTCCAGCGCTGAGGCGACCTGCGCGGCGATGCGGACGGCGGTCGCCGGGGGCAGCGGGCCCGAGCGGTCGAGGAGATGACGCAGATCGCTCCCGTCGACGTACCGCATGGCGATGTACAGGACCCCGTCGGTCTCGTCCGCCTCGAAGACGGGCACGATGTGCGGGTGGTCGATGGCGGCGGCCACCCGGGACTCGTGGGTGAAGCGTTTGCGGAACGTGTCGTTGCGGGCCAGTTCCGGAGCGAGCAGTTTGAGCGCGACCGTCCGGTCCAGCCGCAGGTCATGGGCGCGGTAGACGACGGCCATGCCGCCGCGTCCGATCTCGTCCTCGATGCGGTAGCCGGCGATCCTCCGGCCGACCAGTTCGGATGGCCGGCCGGAGAACGGGACGGGTGCGCGGGCCATCAGGTGCCCCGGCCGGGGTTCACGACCCGGGTGGCGGTGTGGTCCTGGTCCCCGGCCGCGTCCGGGGCCCGGTCGGTCGCGTAGGTGCTGAGGCGGGTGCCGTCGCCGTAGACCCAGCCCTCCCGCGCCGGGTCGTACAGCCACACGTCCTCGCCGTCGACGACCACGCCGATCCGCAGGCCGTGGGTGCGGCGCCGGAAGGTCTCGCCGTCGAGGACACCGTCGGCGAGTTCCTGCACCGCCGCCCGGTACCGGACGAGCGCCTCTTCGGCGCGGCCGAGGAGCGGGCGCGGGTCGGCGGCCTCCGGGAGGGGGCCGTCCGGGCCGTCGGAGCGGGGCGGGTCCTGGGGGACGGCGACCAGATGACGGCCGTCGACCCAGGCCGACCAGCCGTTGGAGCACAGCACGCGTCCCCAGTCGCCGCGCCGCTCCGTGAGCCGGACGGGCAGCAGCGGATCGAGGGCCACGGTGGGACGGGCCGGGTCGGGGGTCTCCCAGGCGGGCATGCCGTGCCGCGGGACCACGTGGGTGGGGCGGAAGACAGGAGTCGTCATGGGCCGCCCTACTTCCGCATCACGGCGGGCTCGTGCCGGCGCAGCAGCCGGGAGACGAGGAACCCGCAGGCGACCGACAGCACGACGAGCATGCCCACGTCGAGCAGCCACACCCCCACCGCGTGCTCGAACAGCGGATCGGCGGTGATGTCCCCGGGCACGATCCTCGCGAGACCGATGGTGCCGGCCATCGCGCCGAGCGCCCACCGCGCGGGCACCAGCCACGACAGCTGCTCCAGGCCCGGCACGCCGTCCAGGGTCAGCAGCGCCCCGCAGAAGACCACCTGGACGATGGCGAGCAGCACCAGCAGCGGCATCGTCACCTCCTCCTTGCGGACCATGGCGGAGATCAGCAGGCCGAGCATCATCGCCGTGAAGGCCAACAGGGCCACGGCGACGGTGATCTCGACCAGGGGCGGCATCAACACGCCCTGGCCACCGGGCGCGTTGAGGTCGACGCCGAGCAGGGCGACGAGCGTCAGCACCACCGCCTGTACGACGGTCACCGTGCCGAGGACGACGACCTTGGACATCAGGTACGCCGATCTGGACAGTCCGACGGCGCGTTCCCGCTGGTAGATCACGCGCTCCTTGACGAGTTCGCGTACTGCGTTGGCCGCGCCGGTGAGGACGCCGCCGACGCACAGGATGAGCAGCACGTTCATCGCATGCTCCCGGTCGAGCGCACCACCGGCCAGGGCGCGGGCCATGGCGCCCATCACGAACGGCAGGGCGATCATGATGGCGAGGAAGGTGCGGTCGGCGGCGAGCGCGGCCGTGTAGCGGCGGACCAGGGTGCCGAGCTGGGCGCCCCTGCTGCGGGGCCGGAGCGGCGGCAGCGTGATCACCGGGCCGGAGCGGGGCAGCCGGGGCTGCTCACTGTCGTTGACGACGTACTGCCGCCGCAGCGGCGAGTCGCGGTACTCACCCGCCCAGTCCCGGTCCTGGTCGCGTTCGAAGGCCTCGAAGGCCTCGGGCCAGTGCTCGAAGCCGAAGAAGGCGAGGGCGTCCCCGGGCGGGCCGTAGTAGGCGACCTTGCCGCCCGGCGCGAGCACCAGCAGCCGGTCGCAGACGTCGAGACTGAGGACGCTGTGTGTGACGACGATGACGGTGCGGCCGTCGTCGGCGAGGCCGCGCAGCATGTGCATCACCGAGCGGTCCATGCCGGGGTCGAGGCCGGAGGTCGGCTCGTCGAGGAAGAGCAGTGACGGCTTGGTCAGCAGTTCCAGGGCCACGCTGACGCGCTTGCGCTGACCGCCGGACAGGCTGTGCACGGGCTGGCCGGCGCGCTGCTCGAGCCCCAGTTCGCGGATGACCTCCTCGACCCGCTCGCGGCGCTCGGCCTTGGCGGTGTCCTGCGGGAAGCGCAGTTCGGCCGCGTAGACGAGAGCGCTGCGCACGGTCAGCTGGGCGTGCAGGATGTCGTCCTGCGGGACCAGTCCGATGCGCTGGCGCAGTTCGGCGTAGTCGCGGTAGAGGTCGCGGCCGTCGTACACGACCGTGCCGTGGCCGGCGGGGCGCTGGCCGGTGAGCGCGCCGAGCAGGGTGGACTTGCCCGCGCCGCTGGGTCCGACGACCGCGAGCAGGCACTTCTCCCCCACCGGGAAGGACACGTGGTCGAGGAGGACCTTACGGCCCCGGTCGACGGCGACCGTCAGGTCCTGCACGTCGAGGGAGACCTCGCCGGTGTCGACGTACTCCTGGAGCTGGTCGCCGACCAGGCAGAAAGCCGAGTGTCCGATGCCCACGACGTCACCCGGGCCGAGCGGGGCGCGGGTGACGGGCAGGCCGTTGAGGTACGTCCCGTTGTGGCTGCCGAGGTCGACGATCTCGTGCCCGCCGTCGGGCAGCGCGCGCAGTTCGGCGTGCCGGCGCGAGACGACCAGGTCGTCGACGACGAGGTCGTTCTCGGCGGCGCGGCCGATGCGGACCGTGCGCGCCGGCAGCGGCCGGACGCTGGTGGGCTGCCGGAAGGTCCCGGTCAGCGCGGGCCTGGAGACGGCGGACGGACCTTCCTCCAGGGGCGGCGGACGGCCCGACAGGACGAGATACGGGCCGTCGGACGGGCTGCCGAAGCGGATCACACTGCCGGGACCGACGCCCCACTGCTGGACGCGGCGGCCGTCGGCGTAGGTGCCGTTGGTGCTGTGTTCGTCGGCGAGGGTCCAGTGGTCGCCGTCGGGTCGCAGCACCGCGTGGTGCCAGGAGACACGGGTGTCGTCGATGACGATGTCGCTGAGCGGGTCCCGGCCGATGCGGTAGTCGTGGCCCGGGATCAGCGCGCCGGAACCCGTCTCGGTCTCCAGCACGAGTTCGGGCGCGGTCGAGGAGACCGGTCGCTCCACCATGCCCGAATTCTATCGATTCGCACCCTTGTCCGCCCAACGGGCGGCGAGGTCCTCAGCCGACGGGGACGACGAGCGCCGGGACCGTCCGCTGCATGCGCAGCGCGTCGACGGATTCGGCGAGCAGTTCGTACTCGGTGGTCTCGTCACTGATCGCGATCCGCACCAGCCTGCCGCCCGCCAACTCGTCGGCCACCAGCTCCTGGCCGCCCGTGTCGGCACACCAGGCCCGCAGCAGTCCGGGCACGTCCGGCACCGTGTCGGCGACCGGGACGAGAGCGCCCGGCGGGATGTGCTCGCTCTCGGGCCGCGGATCCAGCCGTTCGGCCATCCAGGAGGCCCGGTCCCGCAGCCACCACAGGGCGAGCGCCAGCGTGGGCGCGCGGTAGGTGCCGAGCGGTACGCCGATGCGCCGTCCGTCGCAGACGCCGTACGCGGTGACATGGCACAGGAATTCGTCGTGCACGTCTCTCTCCCCCGGTGCTCGCTTGCCGGCAGTGCCTCGCTTTCCGTGCGGCTCCTGTGGGGTGAACTGCCCCTGACGTTCGAGTATGTTCACTCTTGAAACACTGTCACCATGACTTTCCGGCCAGTCTCTTGGCATATTCAGTGCCGTTCATGGCCGAAATTCGGCGAGCGCCGGGACCCGCCGTCATTACCCGACAGGTAATCGACCCGGACGGCGGGTGCGGGCAAGGTGGTCACACCGGAACGGCGAAAACCCGGATCCGGGACCTGACCAGTATCGATGACCTCATTGGGGGCTGATTCGCCATGTCCGCGAACACCGACCGTTACGAGAATGCCGTCGCCCGCTACTTCGAGGCCTGGAACGCGCGTGAGTCCGAGGCTTTGGCCAAGGCTGTTACCGCAGCGTGGGCCGTGGACGGCGGCTACACCGACCCACTGGCCCAGGTCCGGGGCCACGAGGGCATCGCCGCCGTGATCGCGGCGGCACACGCGCAGTTCCCGGGCTTCGTCTTCCGCCTCACCGGCGCTGTCGACGGGCACCACGACACGGCCCGCTTCTCCTGGGAGCTCGTGAGCACGGCCGGGGCTACCTCCGCCGGAGGAGGAGCGGCGCCGGTGGCCGGATCCGACGTCATCACCCTCGACGACCGGGACCGGATCACATCCGTCCTCGGATTCCTCGACCGGGTGCCCGCCGGAGCCTGAGTCCGGTCGGTGGGTCGGTCGGTCGGTCGGTCGGTCGGTCGGTCGGCGATGAATTCCTCCGCTCGCGGCGGTCTACCGACAGGAGATCACCGCGAGCGGAGGACATCATGAGCACAACCGGAACACTGAATGCCGAATTCACGGCCGTCCTGCGAAAGAGCCCGGCTAAAGGCGGCTGGACCTATGTCGTCTGGCCGGAGTCCGTCGCATACTTCGGCACCCGCGGACTGGTCAAGATCCGCGGAACGGTCGACGGACATCCGTTCCGGGGTTCGTTCATGGCCCTCGGGGACGGCACCCACAAACTCCCCGTCAATGCCGAGGTGCGCAAGGCGATCGGAAAGCAGGAGGGCGACTCGGTGACCGTCCTCCTGACGGAGCGGCTCAGCCGTTGATCACCGCGTCGATCCGGGCCAGCTCCTCGGCCTCGAAGTCCAGGTTGGCGAGGGCGCCGACGCTGTCCTCGATCTGCCGGGCACTGCTCGCGCCCACCAGCGCGGAGGTCACCCGGCCGCCGCGCAGCACCCAGGCCAGGGCGAGCTGGGCGAGTGACTGGCCGCGGGACTTGGCGATGTCGTCGAGGGCGCGCAGTTTGCCCACGAGCTCCCCGGTCAGCGCGTCGGAGTTCAGGAAGGGGCTGTCGCTCGCCGCCCGCGAGTCCTCCGGGATGCCGTCCAGGTAGCGGCCGGTCAGCAGCCCCTGCTCCAGCGGCGAGAACACGATCGAGCCGACCTGGAGCTCGTCCAGGGCGTCGAGCAGGCCCTCGCTCTCGGGGCGGCGGTCGAGCATCGAGTAGCGCGGCTGGTGGATGAGCAGCGGGGTACCCAGTTCACGGAGGATGCGGGCGGCCTCGCGGGTCTGCTCCGCCGAGTAGTTGGAGACGCCGGCGTAGAGCGCCTTGCCCTGCTGGACGGCCGTGTGCAGGGCGCCCATCGTCTCCTCGAGGGGAGTCTCCGGGTCGGGGCGGTGCGAGTAGAAGATGTCGACGTGGTCCAGGCCCATCCGGGTCAGGCTCTGGTCGAGCGAGGACAGCAGGTACTTTCGCGAGCCCCATTCGCCGTAGGGGCCCGGCCACATCAGATACCCGGCCTTGGTGGAGATGACCAGCTCGTCGCGGTACGGCGCGAAGTCCGCCCTCAGCGCCTCGCCCAGCGCGGACTCGGCGGCGCCGGGCGGCGGACCGTAGTTGTTGGCCAGGTCGAAGTGGGTGATGCCGAGGTCGAAGGCGCGGCGCAGGATGGCCCGCTGCGTCTCGACCGGGCGGTCCGGCCCGAAGTTGTGCCACAGTCCGAGCGACAGCGCGGGGAGCTTCAGGCCGCTGCGTCCGGTGCGCCGGTAGGGCATGTCCGCGTAGCGGTCGGGATGTGCGGTGTACAACGCGACTCCAGGAAGGGTTGGCACGGAAGATCGGTCTCGGGAACCGTTACCCACTCTGGTCGACCTGCGGATAGTGGTCCAACAGAAGAATCCGATGGAATTGTGCGGCTACGCTTCTCAATCATGGAACTGCGCCACCTCCAGCACTTCGTCGCGGTCGCCGAGGACCAGCACTTCACCCGGGCCGCCGAACGCCTGATGGTCTCCCAGTCGGGCCTGTCGGCGTCGATCAGGGCACTGGAGCGGGAGCTGCGCGCTCCGCTGTTCGTTCGGACCACCCGGCGGGTGACGCTGACGGAGGCGGGCCGGGCGCTGCTGGCGGAGGCGGAGCGGATCCTGGCGCAGGTGCGGGCGGCCCACGAGGCGGTGGCCGCCGTGCAAGGGGTGGTGCGCGGCACGCTCTCCGTGGGCACCGAGCAGTGCATCGCCGGGGTGAACGTGGCCGGGCTGCTGGCGGCGTTCCGGCGGCGCCACCCGGATGTGGAGATCCGGCTGCGGCAGACCGGCTCGGGCGCGCTCGGCGAGGAGGTGGCGGCCGGCCGGCTCGACCTGGCCTTCGCCTACCGGACCCAGACGGACACCGACCAGCTCCGCTGCGCGCCGCTGGCCACCGAGCCGATGTACGTGCTGTGCCATCCCGACCACCGCCTCGCGGGGGTCTCGGCGGCGCTGACGCCGGAGGACGTCGCGGGCGAGGTGTTCGTCGACTTCCATCCGGACTGGGGTCCGCGGCGGGCCACCGACGTCGCGTTCGCCGAGGCGGGAGTGCGGCGCACGGTCGCCCTCGAGGTCAACGACGTGCACAGTCTCCTGGACCTGGTGGACGAGAACCTCGGCGTCGCCGTCGTACCGCGCCACTTCCGGCACAAGCGCGAGGCGCTCACCGCGCTGCCCCTCAAGGGGACGGGCGAGGCGGTGTACGAGACGGTCGCGCTGCTGCCGCCCGCGCGGGCCACCAGCCCGGCGGCCCGGGCGCTGATGGCGCTGCTGGAAACGGGGAGCGTGTGAGCGCGGGGTGCGCGATGGTGGACGTATGCATGCCAAGGACATCCTCATCGACGGGTACAGCCGCATCCGGGAAGAGGTCCACGCCGCCGTCGAGGGCCTGGAACCCGACGACCTCGTGGCCCGGCCCGCCGCCGGATCCAACTCGATCGCCTGGCTCGTCTGGCATCTCGCCCGCGTCCAGGACGACCATCTCGCCGACGCCTTCGGGCTCGACCAGGTGTGGCTGACCCAGGACTGGGAGAAGCGGTTCGGCCTCGACCTGCCGCGCCATGACACCGGGTACGGGCACAGCGCCGCACAGGTCGCGAAGGTCCGGGTCTCCGACAGCGGCCTGCTGACCGGGTACTACGACGCCGTGCACGCGCAGAGCCTGACGGCGCTGCGCGCGCTGACCGCGGCGGACCTGGAGCGCGTCGTGGACGAGCGCTGGGATCCGCCGGTCACCCTGGGCGTACGGCTGGTCAGCGTCCTGTCCGACGACCTCCAGCACGTCGGACAGGCCGCCTATGTCCGCGGGCTGCTTCAGAGCGCGGCGGCGTAACCCGGGAGCACGACGTCCTCGATGAGGGCCTTGCGCTCGTCGAACGGCGCGAACGCGCTCTTGAGGGCGTTCACCGTGACGGTCCGCAGGTCCTCGACGGTCCAGCCCGCCTCCTGGACGAGCAGCGACATCTCGCGGGTCATCGTGGTGCCGGAGACCAGCCGGTTGTCGGTGTTGAGGGTGACGCGGAAGCCGAGGTCCTTCAGCGCGGTGATCGGGTGCTCGGCGATCGAGCCGGCGGCGCCGGTCTGGAGGTTGGAGGTCGGGCACATCTCCAGGGCGATGCGACGGTCTCGCACCCAGCCCGCGAGGCGGCCGAGCTTGCCGTCCACGATGTCGTCGGTGATGCGCACGCCGTGGCCGATGCGCTGGGCGCCGCAGACCTGGAGGGCCTGGTGGATGCTGGGCAGCCCGTGGGCCTCGCCGGCGTGGATGGTGAAGGGGACGTTCTCGCGGCGCAGGTGCTCGAAGGCGTCGAGGTGGTCGGCGGGCGGAAAGCCGTCCTCGGCGCCGGCGATGTCGAAGCCCACGACTCCCGCGTCCCGGAAGGCGACCGCGAGGTCGGCGGTCTCCCGGGTGCGGTCGAACATCCGCATGCCGCAGAGCAGCGTGCCGACGCGGACCGGTGTGCCCGCGGCCGCGGCCTTGGCCATGCCGGCCGCGAGACCCTCCTGCACCGTCTCGACGACCTCGGGGAGCGTCAGCCCGCCGTTCAGCATCAGTTCGGGGGCGTAGCGGACCTCGCCGTAGACGACTCCGTCGGCCGCGAGGTCGAGGACGTACTCCTCCGCGGTGCGCAGCAGACCCTCGCGGGACTGCATCACGGCGAGGGTGTGCTCGAAGGTGGCTATGTAGCGCACCAGGTCACCCGAGTTGGCGGCCTCGAAGTACCAGGCGGCGAGTTCGTCGGGGTCGGTGGTGGGCAGCGTGTGGCCGACCTGCTCCGCGAGCTCGACGACGGTGGCGGGGCGCAGGCCGCCGTCGAGGTGGTCGTGCAGGACGGCCTTGGGGAGCCGGCGGAGAGTGTCGGCGTCGATGTGGGGCGCGGTCATGAGTCTGTGTTCCTCGGCAGGTGGTTCTCAGGTGGTGGCGGGCTGGAGCAGGTCCCAGCGGTTCCCGTACAGGTCCTGGAAGACGGCGACGGAGCCGTAGGCCTCGTGGCGGGGCTCCTCCAGGAAGGTCACGCCGGCGGCGAGCATGCGGGCGTGGTCGCCTGCGAAGTCGTCGGTGTGCAGGAAGAACCCGACGCGGCCGCCGGTCTGGTCGCCGATCCGGGCACGCTGGGCGTCGCCCTTGGCCCGGGCGAGCAGCAGCCCGGTGCCGTCCTGGCGGTCCCCGGGCCGCACGACGACCCAGCGGGCGCCGTCGGGGCGGGGTTCGTCCTCGACGAGCCGGAACCCGAGCGCCTCCGTGTAGAAGCGGATCGCCTCGTCGTAGTCGTCGACGACAAGCGTGACCAGGGCGATACGACTCATCATGGCCTTTCGGGGAGTGTCCGGGAACTACCGGGAGATGCGATTGACGGGAGAGGTTATACGTAAAACGTCCCGCACGCCAGTCGCCTCCGCAGCGGCGGTGACCGGGCCCGCTCCAGGGCCCGTCCTAGGTCGCGGGCCCGAGGTGCTTTCGGGACCGTGGTCCGAGGCGGCGAGCCCCGGCCGTCACTAGCGTCGACGCAATGAAGATCACGGAGCCGCCCCGCACCCCCGCGCAGCGCAAGCAGGAACTCCTGGACCGGCTGGAACGCGAGACCGACATCTGGGTCGCCACGGCGGACCGGGAGGGGCTGCCCTGTCTCGTCGCGCTGTGGTTCGTCTGGGACGGTGAACACCTGTGGCTGTCCACCCGCCTCACCAACCCCACCGGCCGCAACCTCCAGGAGGCCGGCCGGGCCCGCCTGGCCTTCGGGGACACGCGGAACGTGGTTCTCGTCGACGGCCAGGTCGAGACGTACACACGGGAGGAGATACCGGTGGCGGCAGCCCGGGCCTTCCGCGCGAAGACGGGCTGGGATCCGGGCCGGGACAGCGCCTCGTACGCCTATTTCCGGGTGCGGCCGGTGGCGGTGCAGGCATGGCGCGAGGAACACGAGCTGCCCCGGCGGCACCTCATGCGGGACGGGGTGTGGGTCGTCTAGGCGCCGCGGTGCGCGGCGTTCAGGCGGTCCAGTTCCCCTGCCGTCAGGCGCAGCGCGCCCGCAGCAACGTTCTCCGTGAGGTGGTCGGGGTCGCCGGTGCCCGGGATGGCCAGCACGTGCGGCCCCTGGGCGAGGGTCCAGGCGAGGCGGACCCCGGCGGGGGACGCGCCGTGGGCGTGGGCGACGGAGAGCAGCGCCTCGTCGTGGGCGGTGGTCGCGCCCTGGGCTCCGCCGTCGCCGGCGATGGCGAAGAACGGCACGAACGCGATGCCCTGTTCGCCGCAGACACGCAGGAGTTCCTCGGTCGCGGGGGCGTGGTGCCCGAGGCCGTAGCGGTTCTGCACGGCGGCGACGGGGGCGACGGCCTGCGCCTCGGCGAGATGACGGGGTTCGACGTCGGAGAGACCGAGGTGGCGGATCAGTCCGGCCGCACGCAGCTCGGCCAGGGCTCCGAAGTGCTCGGCGATCGACTCCTGGCGCATCCGCCGCAGGTACACCAGGTCGAGGTGGTCGCGGCCGAGCTGGCGCAGGTTCTCCTCGACATGACCGCGCAGGTCCTCGGGGCGGGCCGAGGTGCCCCACTCCCCCGAGTAGTCGCGGAAGGGGCCGACCTTGGTGGCGATGAGCAGGTCGTCCGGGTACGGGGCGAGCGCGCTGTTGATGATTTCGTTGGCGGAGCGGAGGGCGGAGAAGTAGAAGGCGGCGGTGTCGATGTGGTTGACACCGAGATCGATCGCCTTGCGCAGGACGGCGATCGAGCGGCCACGGTCGCTCGGCGTGCCGAGGTGGAAGGCCGCGCTGCCGGTCAGCCGCATCGCGCCGAAGCCGATGCGGCCGACCGTCAGGTCGCCGACGTTCCAGGTGCCCGCCGCGTCCGCGGTGATCGTTCCGGTGGTCATCCGTGCAGTCTCGCACGCACCGCGCGCACCGGCACGGGCCGGTGGCGCGGACCCTCAACAGGCCACGGTCTCCTCACACTTGCGCAGCGCCTCCTGGACGTCGCGGCTCCAGTGCCGGGCCGTGCGCGGGGTGGCCGAGGACACGGTGTGCACGGTCGGCTCCCGGCGTTCGGGCAGCGGGCCGGACCTGGCCCGCCGGCGCTCCGCGGCGGACGGTGTGCCATGGGCGACGACCTCCTCCACGATCTCGGCCAGATCCCCGTCGGGCAGCGGGAGTTCGAGGTCGTCGTCGACGAAGCCGACCACGGCCGGCACGTACTCCACCAGCGCCCGCAACGCCTTGGGCAGTCCCCTCCCGCCGCGGCGCAGACCGCTGAGCACATGCAGCGCGGTGGCGATCTCGAGTTCGGTGGCCTCCCGGCTCAGGGTGGCGGGGGTGATCTCCGTGTGGCGCAGCCACCAGTCGGCCTCGTCCTCCTCCCCCATCGAGCGGTGGTGGAGGTAGAGGCAGTACGAGGAGACGGTGTCGGAGGCGCCGGCGCCGTACTGCCACCAGAAGCGGGCACTGTCCTCGCAGTCGGCCAGGTAGAGCAGGCCGCCGAGGATCCGGGCGCCGGAGGGTTCGGGCAGGGCGCTGCCGAGGAAGTTGCCGAGGCCCTTCAGGGCTCCCGTACGGGTCAGCAGCGCCTCGCACAGTGATCGCAGATCCCGGGCCGCGGGGTGCGCCCTCGGGGTTCTGCGCACCGCCGCGGCGCGCTGCGGGCACACCCTGACCGTGGGTTCTTCGGGGCCGCCGCCCGCCGCGACCCGGGCGGCGATCCGGGCCTCCGCCGCCTCGATGTCCGAGCGGCTGTAGGGGGCCATGGGCTGAAGTCGCGCCCCGGCCAGCAGGGTGTCGATGTCGCTCGCGGTGTCGAAGGTCATGACCGCTCCGCCTCCTCCTCGGCGCACGATGTGTAGATCTCCCGCAGACGGCGTTTGGCATGGCGTTCGGTGGAACGCACCCCGGCTTCGGTGATCCCCAGCTGGAACGCCACGTCGGCTGTGCTGCAACCCTCGCAGTAGCGCAGCCGGATGACGTCCCGCTGGCGCTCGGGGAGAGCGGAGATCGCGTGGAACAGCCGGAGGTTCTGCTCGATCACCTCGAAGGCGTCCTCCGCGCCCTGGAGGGTGACCGTCTCGAAGACGGCCGTGTCCATCAGCGTGGCGCGCCGGCCACGGGCCCGGGCGTGGTCGATGACGCGGTTCTTCATCACCCGCCAGGCGTAGGCGGCGGGGTTCTCGGCGCGCAGTATCCGCGGCCACTGCCGGGCGAGTTGGACGAACGCCTCGTCCACGGCCTCCTCGGCGTCCGCCCGGCAGCGCAGACAGCGCTCGGCCTCACGGACGTAGAGAGGGCGGTGCATCTGGTGGAAGGCGCTGAAGTCCAGGGGCAGCTTCTCGGGGGCCCGCGGGTTGCCGGCGGGGCGCAATTCCTCCTGGGTCACCGATCTCCCCCGGGGAGCCGGTGGTCCATCTCACGGACGCCCACCCGCACGAGTGCGGCGACGAACCGGCGCGCGAGGGTGAGGACTCCGGGCCCGAAGACCCGTAGGGCTAGCACGGACAACGCCATGTCGCGGGCGAGCTGTTCGAACTGGTCGTTCACGGACCCTTCGGTCCTTCCGCTGGCTGTGCGGGGCGCAGGGGCCCCGGAAGGCATCGGTCACACCTTCTGCCTCCACGGCGTCCGGCGGCGCCGATTCGTGCAGCCGGATTCGAAAGCCCGATGGATTTGGCCGTTTCGGACTACGGACCGTGCCATTCCGGGCCAATACCCGTTCCCTGAATGCCGCTTGATGGGCTACTTCCGCCCACTCCCGTCCGCTTTCGCCCGCCTGCCCGCACCGCCCGTGGCCCGCGCCGCTCAGCGCAGCGGCTTCTCCAGCACCGCCTTGCGGTGGCTGAACGTCTCGATGGAGTAGCGGCCGTGGTAGTTGCCCATGCCGCTCTCGCCGACGCCACCGAACGGCAGGTCGGAGACGGTGAGATGGGCGAGGGGCAGGCCGTGGCCGAGGCCGCCGGAAGATGTCTCGGCGGCGATGCGGCCCCGGGTGCCTTCGGACTCGGTGAAGACGTAGAGGGCGAGGGGCTTGTCGCGGTCGTTGATGAAGTCGATGGCCTCGTCCAGGCCGTCCACGGTGACGATCGGCAGGATCGGGCCGAAGATCTCCTCCTGCATGACGGGCGACTCGGGGTCGACGTCGGCGAGCACGGTCGGCGCGAGGTACTTGTCCGTACGGTCGCTGCCGCCGCCGATCACGATCCGGCCGGAGCCGAGCAGACCGGTGAGCCGGTCGAAGTGGCGTTCGCTGATGATGCGGCCGTAGTCGGACGAGGTCTGCGGGTCGGTGCCGTAGAGCGTCTCGACCGCGCGCGCCAGCAGGGGTTCGAGGGCGGCGGCCGTCTCCGGGTCGGTGAGGACGTAGTCGGGGGCGACGCAGGTCTGGCCGGCGTTGAGGAACTTGCCGCCGGCCAACCGGTCCGCGACGACGGTGAGATCGGCGTCGCGGTCGACGAACGCCGGGGACTTGCCGCCGAGTTCGAGGGTGACGGGGGTGAGGTGCTCGGCGGCGGCGCGCAGGACGACGCGTCCGACGGTGCCGTTGCCGGTGTAGAAGATGTGGTCGAAGCGCTCGGCGAGCAGGGCCGTGGTCTCCGGGATCCCGCCCTCGACGACGGCGACCGCGTCGGTGTCGAGGTACCCCGGCAGCAGACGGGCCAGCGCCGCGGACGTGGCCGGCGCGAGCTCGCTGGGCTTGACGACCACCGTGTTGCCGGCGGCGAGGGCACCGACCAGCGGGGCGAGCAGCAGCTGGGCGGGGTAGTTCCAGGGCGCGATGACCAGGACGACACCGAGCGGGTCGTACTGCGTCCAGGCACTCGCGTCCGCGCCGAGGTGCGCCGGGACCGGGGCGGACTCGGGGCGCAGCCACGCGTCCAGGTGGTCGAGGGTGTGGTCGATCTCCCGGACCGTGAAGTCGATCTCGGTGCGGTAGGCCTCGGTGGAGCTCTTGCCCAGGTCGGCGTGGAGGGCGGCGGCCAGGTCGGCGCCCCGCTCCGTGAGCAGCTCACGCAGGCGGCGCAGCTGCTCCGTGCGCCAGGCGACGGGCTTGGTGCGTCCGGTGCGGAACGTGGCGCGCAGTCGGGCCACGACGTCGGCGGGCTGCTCGGGAGTGGCGGCGGTGGTCACGGTGCCTCACTGGGGGGTGCGCGGGCCTCGCGGCCCTGGGTTCTCGGTGCGAGCGGTCGGCTCGTTCGGGTGCGAGCGATCAGCTCGATGTATATGCCAACCTTTCCTGCACCAAAATACATTCCCGGGCGACGACTACTCTTCGGCGCCTGCGCAGAGTGCGCGTCTGCGCCGGTCGAGGAAGGCCCGCTCCGCCGGGTTCGTGCTCAGCGCGAGGGCGGCCTCGTAGGCCTGCGCGGCCTCGGTGACCCGGTCCAGCCGGCGCAGCAGGTCGGCGCGGACCGCGTGCCAGACGTGATAGCCGCCGAGGTCCAGCGCGTCGACGAGGTCGAGGGCGGGGCCCGGCCCCTGGGTCTCCGCCACGGCGACCGCCCGGTTCAGTGCCACCACCGGACTCGGGGCCAGTGCCATGAGCTGGTCGTAGAGGCGCAGGATCTGCCGCCAGTCGGTGTCGGCGGCGGTCGGGGCGTCGCCGTGGACGGCCTGGATCGCGGCCTGGATCTGGTAGGGCCCGGGCCGGTTGCGGCGCAGACAGCGGCGGACGAGTGACTGCCCCTCGGCCACCAGGTCCCGGTCCCACCGGTCGCGGTCCTGCTCGGGCAGCGGTACGAGGGTGCCGTCGGCGTCCTCGCGCGCGGCCTGCCGGGACCGGACGAGCAGCATCAGCGCCAGCAGGCCGGTCGCCTCCGGCTCGTCCGGCATCAGCTCGGTGAGGAGCCGGCCCATGCGCAGGGCCTCGGCGCACAGGCCCGGGTCGCCCCCGTACCCCTCGTTGAAGATCAGGTAGACGACGGCGAGCACGCCCTCGAGCCGGTCGGGCAGGTCGGCGTCACGAGGTACGCGGTACGGGATGCGGGCGTCCCGGATCTTCGCCTTGGCGCGGACGAGCCGCTGGGCCATGGTCGGCTCGGGGACGAGGAAGGCGCGGGCGAGCCGGGCGGTGGTGAGCCCGCCGAGCAGGCGCAGGGTCAGGGCGACCTGGGCCTGCCGGGCCAGCGCGGGGTGGCAGCAGGTGAAGATCAGGCGGAGCCGGTCGTCGCGCACGGGGCCCTCCTCGGCGGGCGGGCCGGCTGCGTGCAGCAGGGCGGCCTCGGCGTGCCGGGCGCCCCGGGTGGACTCCCGGCGCAGCCGGTCGACGGCCCGGTTGCGGGCGGTGGTGATGATCCATCCGGCCGGGCTCGGCGGCACACCGGTCTGCGGCCAGCGCCGCACGGCCGTGGTGAAGGCGTCCTGGACCGCCTCCTCGGCGAGGTCGATGTCGCCGAGGAAGCGGACCAGGACGGCGACGGCGCGGCCGTACTCAGCACGGAACACGGCCTCGACGTCGAGGGGCATCAGGCCTCGCCCATGAAGGGGCGCACCTCGACGGGAAGGGTGGTCGCCCACGTCGCCCGCCGGCCCCAGTGCAGGGCGGCGTCGAGGTCCGGGGCCTTGATCAGGCAGATCCCGCCGAGGTATTCCTTGCCCTCGGCGTACGGCCCGTCGGTGACGAGGACCTCGCCGCCGCCCGGCCGCAGCACGGTGGCCGTCTCCGGCCCGTGCAGCCCCCCGGCGAACACCCAGGCGTCGGCCTCGCGCAGCTCCCGGTGGAACGTCTCGAGGTTGCGGTTGATCTCCGCCATCCCCTCGGCCGACGGGGGCTCGCCCTCGCTGGGCGTGATCACACTGAGCAGGTAGTAATTCATGACGTCCTCCAGGTCGTCGTGCCGTTCCGTCACCTCCTACACGAACGGCGGTCCCCCGGATCGACACCCCACGCCACGTAAACGGAAGAATCCCGCTCATGACCGCACCGCACCCCCTCGTCACCCGCGCCCGCCGTCTCGCGGACGACCTCCTCGCCCCGCACGCCGAACAGGTCGACCAGTCAGAGGTCCCCCCGGGCCACCTCGCGGAGATCAGGCGCTCGGGTCTGCTCGGACTGAACGCGCCGCTGGAGTACGGCGGGGCTGCGGCACCCGGCGCGGTGGTGCGCGAGACGGCGGAGATCCTGGCCGGGGCGTGCTGCTCGACCTGGTTCGTGCAGGCGCAGCACCACACCCCGGTACTGACGCTGGCCGGGAACGAGGGCCCGGTGCGCGAACGCCTGCTGGGCCGGCTGGCGACGGGTGAGCTGCTGTCCGGGGTGGCGTACGCCCACCTGCGCGCGTATCCGCGCATCCCGGTCCGGGTCGCCCGGGAGCGCACCGGCTGGCGCTTCGAGGGGACGGTTCCCTGGTACACCGGGTGGGGCCTGAACGACGTGCTGCTCCTCGCCGGAGTCACCGACACGGACGAGGCCCTGTTCGCCTTCGCCGAGGCGCGGGAACAGCCGGGCCTGCGGGCCTCGGCCCCGATGCGCCTTGCCGCCCTCACCGCGGCGGGCACGGTCTCCCTGGAACTGGACGGCCTGTGGCTACCGGACGAGGCGGTCGCGCTGCGCACCCCGTACGACCGCTGGTCGGCGGCGGACCGCCTCAGGACGGTGAACGCCAACCCGGCGGTGTTCGGCCTCACGGAGGCGGCGCTGGCCCTGCTGGACGAGGACACGGCGCCCCCGCTGCGCGCCCGTCTGACCGAGATCCGCGCCCGGGCCTACGCCCTGGCCGACAGTGCCGCGCCCCACGAGCACCTGGCGGAACGCCTGGCCCTGAGGACACAGGCGTACGAGGTGCTGCAGGCGGCGACCACAGCGGCGGTGGTGACCGGCGGGGGCCGCTCGATGCTGCTGACGAACAGGGCCCAACGCCTGGCGAGGGAAGCCCTGTTCCTGATGGTCCAGGCCCAGACACAGGAGTCACGCGGGGCCCACCTGAGTGCGCTGGCCGGCTGACGACCCGCCCGGTTCGCCGTCGGTGCTCTCTCCGGGGCCGCCCGCGACCGGTGAACCGGGCGCCCCGACCTCCCCCTCCCGCTCGCCCTCCCTGACCGCGACGGTTTCCGGGTCGACGGTTGCGCCGGTGAATTGACCGACCTCCGACAGTGTCATCTGCGCGCGTTCGTCGACCAGGCGGGTCACCAGGTGCTGCGCGGCGCCGAAGACCGCGGCCCAGGCGAGGACCTGCGCTCTGCTGTCGAGGTCACTGAGCCCTGGGACGAACGCGCCCCTGATCAGCAGCACGCCGAGGAAGGCCGACAGGGCGCCGGTGGGGAACTTCAGCACCGCCGACGCCAGGGGCAGCATGTAGGGAGAGCTGGTGCCCCGTATGCGTCGCAGTGAGGCGATGACGGTGAGTGCCGCGCCGGCCAGCCCGGCGATCTCGACAGTGAGGATGTCCCTCGGCAGGGCGTGGTCGCTGGCAGACCTGCCTGCCGTCGCGGTGGGGTAGTCCTTGCTGGGGCATACGACCTGCATCACGTGCGCGTCACCGGCGCCGGCTTTGGGCGTGAAGCACAGGCTCAGCGAGCTGGGCGAGAACCAGCCGTAGAGGGCGAGGCTCGCGACGCCGAGAAGGACGACGAACGTGGCGGTCCACAGGATGTTGCGCAGGCTGCGCACCCGGGCCAGTTCGGCGTCCAGGTTGCTGTACGCGCCGTCGAGCGCCCGGACCATGAGCTCCCGGTCGCTCGGCGTCAGGTCGCCGGAGACGAGGTGCCGGATCCGCTGGGCGAGCCTGACGCGCTGTGGGTTGTCCTTGTCCAGATGGCGTTTGACCAGTGCCATGACCTCGCCGGCACGGCCGACGGCCTCCGCGTCGGGCACCAGCTGGAGCAGCAGCACGTCGGCGCTGCGCAGATTCGACCAGACGCCCTCGCGGGCGGTCGAACCCGACCACGGCCGCCGCCATCCGAATGTCTCGTCCGCCGCGGAGCGGGCCCTTTCGAGATGACCCTTCATTCCCTTGAGAAGGGCTTTGCGGCCGTCGGTGCAAGGCCTGACTTCTTCGCGTTTCAACTGTACTTCGAGATAGGCGATGCGGGTTTTGGCTCGCGCCCGCCAGGGTGACCGCGGCGGTCGGGGACGCAGCTTTACCGCGAGCCCTCGGCGCGTAGGGACCGAGGGGTTTTCCGCGACCGCCGCGAACGTGTTCATCGCCGATCTCCGTCACCGCTCGGGCGGGCTATTCGCTCATGTGGAGGGCGGGCACATGAAGCCGCTCCCAGGACTGCCGCCCCGGGATGCCGTCCGCGTCGCTGCCCGTGAAGCCGAGTTTCCGCTGCCACTTGGCGAAGGACCTCCGGTCGTCCTCACTCCACTGGAGGTCCGGCCCGTCGGGGTACACCGAGCAGCCCTCATCCATGAGGCGGAAACCCATGACCTCGATGATCGGGCTGCTCACGGACGACTGGAAGAAGTCCTTGCCCGGGAAGGGCTCGAACTCCGGCTCCTCACTCGGTGCGGCCACGCGAACGCGGTCTCCCGGGTGAATGAGATCGAAGTTCTCGATCTCGGGGTTCATCGCCTCGATCTTGGCCAGCGACAGATGGAACTTGTCCGCGATTTTGGAGAGCGAGTCGCCCTCCCTTACCACATAGAACTCCGGTGTCGTATTCATACGAACCATGCTAATGACGGTTCGAGAAAAATTCGACCCGGAAGTCCCCTGAGGAAAGGCCGGTTGAATATTCGCCAGTTGAAGGTCTGCCAGTTGAAGGTTCGATTGAACGGCTCACGAAATTACCGCGCATCGTCGTGTGCGCGGTAAGGAGCCCTCAGCTCGCGAAGGGAACCTGCGCCGAGTGGGCGACGTCCGTACGGAACGGATGCCTCCACAGCCCCTCCCCCGCCAGCCTGGGCAGCACGCCCTCCCCGAACCAGTACGCCTCCTCCAGATGCGGGTACCCGGACAGCACGAACTCCTCGATCCCCAGCGCCGCGTACTCCTTGATGAGCCGGGCGACCTCCTCATGGCTGCCCACCAGCGCGGTCCCCGCGCCCCCGCGCACCAGCCCGATGCCGGCCCACAGGTTGGGGTGGATCTCCAGTCCGTCCCGGCTGCCTCCGCCGTGCAGGGCGAGCATCCGCCGCTGTCCCTCGGACTCGCTGCGCGCCAGCCCCGCCTGTACGGACCGCACGGTCTCGGTGTCGAACCCGGCGAGCAGTCGGTTCGCCTCCGCCCAGGCCTCTTCCGAGGTGTCCCGGGTGATGACGTGCAGGCGGATGCCGAACCGCAGGGTCCGCCCCTCCTTCGCCGCGAGCCCTCTGACCCAGGCGATCTTCCGCGCGACCTGGGCCGGCGGCTCGCCCCAGGTGAGGTAGGCGTCGACGTACTTCGCGGCGACCTCACCGGCGAGCGGCGAGGACCCGCCGAAGTACACCTCGGGCACCGGATCCGGCACCCGGGCCAGCTTCGCGTCCTCGACCTGGAGGTGCTCGCCCTTCAGGTCGACGGTCCCGCCCTCCCACAACTCCCTCACGATCTGGAGGAATTCACCCGTACGGCGATAACGGTCGTCCTTGTCCAGGAAGTCGCCGTAGGCCCGCTGCTCGTGGCTCTCGCCGCCGGTGACGACATTGAGCAGGAGCCGGCCACCGGTCTGCCGCTGGAAGGTGGACGCCATCTGCGCGGCGAGCGTCGGCGAGACGAAGCCGGGCCGGAACGCGACCAGGAACTTGAGCCGCTCGGTGTGCTGGCTGACCATCGCCGTGGTCAGCCAGGCGTCCTCGCACCACGCCCCGGTGGGGGTGAGCGCGCCCACGAAACCGAGATCCTCGGCGGCGCGGGCGATCTGGCTCAGATAGGCGACCGTCGGCGGCCGGTCCCTTCCGGAGGAGGTGGCGGGGGTGCCGTGACCGCCGCCGACGACATGGCGGCTGTCTCCGTTGGTGGGGAGGAACCAGTGGAAGATGAGGGACACGGGGGGTCTCCGATCGGGAATGTCCGTATGCCGGGCCTTCGGCCTGCCGGGCTGTCGGCCTGCCGGGCTGTCGGGCCTTCGGTGTGAGGCGGGCCGTGCCGCGCTAGAGCAGGCCGTGGCGTGGCGGCCGGGTGCCGTTCAGCACGAACCGTCCGAGGTGCTGGATCTTCCAGCGGGTCGGATCGTGCAGGGTGTGCGTGCGGGCGTCACGCCAATGCCGGTGCAGGTTGAGGGAGTTGGCGGCGGACCGGGTGCCGGACACCTCGAACAGGGCGCTCGACACCTCCACTGCCGCCCGGGCCGCCTGCACCTTCGCGGCGGCGACCGCGAGGGACGCCTCGGCGGCCGTGTCGTCGGTGAGAGCGGCGTGCGCCGCGTCGACCGACCGGGCGGCTTCCCGCAGCAGCGCCTCCGCCGCCCGTACCTGCAGGGCGAGTTCGCCGAACCGCTGGATCAGCAGCGGATCCTCGGCGGCGGTCTCGACTCCGCTCTCGAACCACGGTCGGCTCTTCGTCCGCACGAACTCGGCCGCCTCGTCGAGTGCGCCCGCCGCGATCCCCGCGTCGATGGCTGCGTGCAGCAACTGGGCCACGGCGCCGTGCAGTTGTGGCCCCCCGAAGGTGAGGTGGTGCGGCAGGACACGGTCACCCGGCACCGGAACGCCGTCGAGGCGGACGGTGCCGCTGGCCGTCGTCCGCTGACCGAGCCCGTCCCAGTCGTCGAGCACCGTGAGTCCGGGTGCGTCGGACGGCACATAGGCGACGTGCAGTTCGTCGTCCTCGGCGCGGGCCAGCACCGGGATCCAGTCGGCGAAGAGGGCGCCGGTGGAGTAGTGCTTGACTCCGGTCAGGACGTACGAGCCGTCCGGCCGGGACTCCAGGCGGGTGCGGATGTCCTGGACGTGCCGGGTGCCGGCCTCCGACTGGGCGTTGCCGAAGCGCCGGCCGGCGAGCAGCTCGGCGAAGAAGAACTTCCGCTGCTCCGGCGTGCCCTGGCGGCGGATCACGTTCACATAGGCGAAGTGGCTCTGCGGGATCTGGGCGAGGCTGCCGTCGGCGGTGCCGAGCAGGCGGAAGATCTCCGCGAGGGTCCGGGCGCCGACGTCCGCCCCGCCGTGGTCGGCGGGGACGGTGACGGCGAGCAGCCCGGAGGCGGACAACTGGTCCACCTCAGCCCGGGGCAGGCGTCGTTCGGTGTCGCGTGCGGACGCGCCGAGGCGGAACTCCGCGGCCAGCGAAGCGGCGACGGCGAGGGCCTCGGTGTCGTCGGCGATGACATGGGCGGCCATCGTGCGCTCAGCTCGCCGCGGCCAGGTACGGCGTCCGCCCGAGCGCTGCCGAGAACTGGTCGACGACCTGGGTGAGCGCCTCGGTGGCGGTCGGGGCGATGGTGATGGATCCGTCCTCGTGGGCGGTGATGTCCTTGTCGAGGGTGAACCAGCCCTGCACGATATGGGCCGCGCCCATGGAGTTGAGCACGGGGCGCAGGGCGTAGTCGATGGCCAGGACGTGCGCGGTGGAGCCGCCGGTGGCCAGGGGCAGGACCGTCTTGCCGGTGAGCGCGTACTGCGGGAGCAGATCGAGGAGCGCCTTGAGGACACCGGAGTAGGACGCCTTGTAGACCGGGGTGCCCACGACGACGCCGTCGGCGCGCGCGACCAGCTCGGTCGCCTCGACGATCGCCGGGTGCCGGAAGTCCGCGCCGAGCAGGGCCTCGGCCGGGATCGTGCGGACGTCGAGCGGGATCACCTCGTGCCCCTGGGCGGCGAGCCGCTGGTCGAGGTGGCGGAGCAGACGGCCGGTGCGGGAGGAGACGGAGGGGCTGCCGGAGACGGACAGGACGGTGGCCATGGATCCTCTTTCGGAGAGCCCGGGACGCCTCGGCATGGCGGGGTGCCCCGGTGGGAGCGGTCAGGAAGTACCAGGTGGGTTCGGGCAGTTCGCCCTCGAGGACCCGGCGGCCGACCTCGCGGCGCTGGTGGGCGACGGGGTCGTGGAGCGTGTGGGTGCGGGGCTTGCGCCAGAAGCGGTCCAGACCCTCGGAGGCGGCCCTGGCGCGGGCGCCGGCACCTCGAGGATCCGGATGCCGATGTGGGGGCGGTCAGACCTGTGCCGGGACGAAATCGTCCTCGCCGTCCAGGAGTTGAGCCTCCAGTTCACGTACCAGAGGCAGGACCCGCTTGCCGAAGTACTCGACCTCCTCGTGGTAGTGCAGGAAGCCCAGGAGGAAGAGGTCGACGCCGAGCTTCTTGTAGGCGACGATGCGCTCGGCGATCTGCTCCGGGCTGCCGATGAGGCCGGTCCTGAATCCGTCGTTGTACTGGACGAGGTCCTCGAAGCCGGAGTCCTGCCACATGCCCTTGCCGTCGGCGGTGGACTTGCCCGCCTGCTTGACTGCGGCCCCGAAGCCCTCGACGGCCTCGGTGTCGGCCTGGGCGACGATCTCCCGCAAGGTGTCACGGGCCTCGGCCTCGGTGTCCCGGGCGATGAGGAAGCCGTTGAGACCGAACTTCGGTGCGGTGCGGCCCGCCCGGGCGGCGGACACGCGCACGTCGGCGATCTGCTCGACGACCCCGTCGAAGTCCTTGCCGTTGGAGAAGTACCAGTCGGAGACCCGGCCGGCCATCTGCCGGGCAGCGGTGGAGTTGCCGCCCTGGAAGATCTCGGGGTGCGGTCGCTCTGGGGTGTTGAGGGGCTTCGGCTTGAGGGAGAAGTCCCGCAGCCGGTAGAAGTCGCCGGCGAGTTCGGTGTGGTCCTCGGTCCAGATCTGGCGCAGGGCGCGGATGAACTCCTCGGAACGCCGGTACCGCTCGTCGTGCTCCAGCCAGGGTTCGCCCAGCGCGGTGAACTCGCCCTTGAACCAGCCGGACACGACGTTCACGGCGAAGCGGCCGTTCGAGAGGTGGTCGGCGGTGGCGCCGAGCTTGGCGAGGACACCAGGGTGCCACAGGCCGGGATGGACTGCGGCGATCACCTTCAGGCGCTGTGTGGCCAGGAGCAGCGCGAGGCTGAAGCTCGTCGACTCGTGCTGGAATTCAGCGCCGTAGCTGGCCATGTAGCGGACCTGGCTGAGGGCGTAGTCGAAGCCGTTGTTCTCGGCGAGGACTGCGAGTTCGCGGTTGTAGTCGTACCCCCAGTCGGTGCGCTGCTCGATCTTGCTGGTGACGAGTCCCCCGCTGACGTTGGGGACCCAATAGGCGAATTTCACGGGCGCGGCAGGCATGCGGAACTCCTGTTGCGGAATGTTTTCGGGCGCGCCGAATTCACGGGGCGCACAGGCTCCGAGGGAGGTGCGGACGCCAAGGCGTGGGCGGGCGCGTTGAATTCAGGCGGAGAACAGGAAAAGCGCGGCGGATCGCGGGGAAGATCAGGCCGCGGCGCAACAGGAGGCGCTGGAGACGCGCGCGAGGTCGACATGGCGTCGCCGCGTGAGGTCCAGTCGCATCTTCATATCCTCGATCGTGGCAGCCGCCGCCGACAGCAGTCAAGGCAAACCCGACCGGTCTCGTATCGCGGACCATTGAATTTCACGAAGGTGTGACAGGGAAACCCTTGAACGGGCGTCGGACGGGCCCGCATTCTTCGGTCGTGCGAACGGAACAGCTGGAATACATCGCGGCGGTCACCCGGCTCGGTTCTCTGCGCCGGGCCGCTGACGAACTACGCCTCTCCCAGCCCGCGTTGAGCGAGACCGTGCGGAACCTGGAGCGTGAACTCGGGGTGGATCTCCTGGAGCGCAAGCGGTCCGGCGCCACCATGAGCGCCTCGGGCCGGGAACTCCTGCCGCACATCATCGGGGTGCTGGACGCGGTGGACCGGCTGCGTTCGGCGGCGGGCGAGCAGCACCGGATCAGCCGGATGGTGCGGGTCGGCACGGTGAACGCGGCGACCGTGCCGCTGCTCATCCCGGTGGTCCGGGAGTTCCGCGCCGCGCATCCCGTCACCCAGGTCGAGGTGGTGGGCGCCCAGCAGACCGACATTCACCGGACCCTGTTGGAGGGCGGGTTCGACCTGGGCCTCGTCAACCATCTGGAGGGGGACGACGTGCCGGCCGAGTTCGAGTCCACGGAGCTGCTGCGCGGCCGGCCGGTGGTGTGCGTGCGCCCCGACAGCCCACTGGCCGCCGGGGCCTCGGTCTCGGTGGACGACCTGCTCGACGTACCGCTGATCGGTATGCGGTCGGGCTATGTCATGCACCGCTACGTCCATCGGCTCCTCGACGGGCGCGGCCCCTCCTTCGCATACTCCACCGACGGGGCGGAGATGGGCAAGCTGATGGTGGCCGAGGGGCTGGGTGCGACGGTCCTGCCGGACTTCAGTGTGGTCGGGGATCCGCTGGAGCGGCGGGGCGCGCTGACCCACCGGCCGATCAGCGGTGACACGACACAGGTCCTGCTGATGCTGCAACGGCGGCGGGCCGAGTCCGTACCGCAGGCCGCGCGGGACCTGCACGAGGTGTTCGTCCGCACGGCACGGGCCCTCGGCGTGGCACCCGAGGGGCCGTAGGAGCGGGACCACCGGGCCGGCCGTCCCGCGGCAGGGCGCACGGTCCGGGTGGCGGCCGGCCGGCGACGGGCGGGAGCCCGGGGAGGACCGGCCGCAGCAGCCGGTCCTCAGCACACCCGCGCCGCCCACCGCCGGCGGGGTATCAGTCCTCGTCGCCGAGCGGGACGACCACGAGGAAGGCATCCGACTTCAGGTCCATGACCACGGTCGCGGGCTCCCCCTCGGCTCGCCGCCGTGCCGCGTACTCCTCCGCCGGCCACGACCCTCGCGGGGATCCTGCGGGGAAACGCTCCAAGACCTTCGCGCTCATAGCGGCGGACACCTCCCGTGCGAAACGGACAACTTCTCCTCACTCCGGCTTCCCAGGATCGGCGCGAGCATGTTCACCTCGCGGCCGACGGATGGTCGTCCGCCCCGTCGTGGCCGCTGGCGAGCCGTCCCGGCCACCGGGCGCGGGCTCCGGTGTCCCGCACCAGCGCGGGCAGCAGCAGCGAGCGCAGCAGGGCCGTCAGGACGAGGAAGACGATGGCGAGGACGACGGGGACGATGAGGGTGCGGTCGCGCTCGGCGGTGCGCAGGGTGTCGTACCGCTGGGCCGCGCCGCTGGGCCGTGCAGCCGCCGACGAGGGCGTCCGCGCCGGGAACGGCGTGCAGGGAGGTGCGCAGGCGGTCCACGGTCCGCAGGGCGGGGTCGCCGTCGCGGCGGAGGCGAGGGTGACGTCGACCCGTACCCGCCGTCGACCACCAGGGGGTCGGCGCCGGGACGACCGGACGCGGTGGCGGCGGCCGCCGAGGCGACGCCCTCGGTGAAGCGGAAGCGCGCCGCCCGGGTCGCCCCGGCCGGCGGCCGGAAGTGGGTGCGGGCCACCGGCCGGGCGTCGGCCGCGTGGTACAGGTGGACCACCCTGCGGTCGGCGCTCTCCCGGACCCGGGCGGATGTGCCCCGCGCGCTCCAGCCGGTCCACGCACGCGGTGACGGCGCCGGAGGTGGGCCCGAGATGCTCACGCAGCCGCTTCGGGGTCATCGGCCCGCAGGCGTCGAGGATCGCGGCGAGCGCCTGGACGTCCGTCGGGTGCAGCCCCTGGTCGCCCGCGAAGGGCTTGCGCCAACCGGTTGATCCCGCCGTTCATCCGCCGCAGCCGGACCGCGGAGACATGCAGGCCGGTCGCGCCTCGGACGCCTCGGACTGCTGTCCCGGCACCCGCCCCTCACGGTCGTTCGCTGTGGCCACGGGGCCGGCGTGGTCGCCGTCCGCGATCACTCGTTCGTGCGCACAAGCCCCGGTCGCATCCGCGGGCCCGCCGCGCGTGGAAGCGATCTGCGAGGGGGCCACCGACGCGAAGGAGCACGGCTCATGACCGGAGACAGCCGCGGTACCGGAACGCTCTGCCTGGTGACCGGCGCCACGGGATACATCGGCGGCCGGCTCGTCCCGGAGCTGCTGGCGGCGGGCCACCGGGTGCGCTGTCTCGCCCGCTCACCCGACCGGCTGCGCGACCACCCGTGGGCCGGCGACGTGGAAACGGCACGCGGGGACGTCACGGACGCCACGTCGGTCGCGGCGGCCCTGCGAGGTGTCGACGTCGCGTACTACCTGGTGCACGCGCTGGGCACGGGTGACGACTTCGAGGAGACGGACCGGCGGGCGGCACGGATCTTCGGGGAACAGGCCCGGGCGGCGGGAGTGCGCCGCGTCGTCTACCTCGGTGGCCTCACCCCGGCCGGTGTGCCCGAGCGCGACCTGTCGCCGCACCTGCGCTCGCGCGCCGAGGTGGGGCGGATCCTGCTGGACTCGGGCGTCCCCACCACCGTGCTGCGGGCCGCGGTCGTGATCGGCTCGGGTTCGGTCTCCTTCGAGATGCTGCGTTACCTGACCGAACGACTGCCGGTGATGGTCACTCCGAGCTGGGTGCACACCCGGATCCAGCCCGTGGCCGTCCGCGACGTGCTGCGCGCCCTCGTCGGCTCCGCCGGGATGCCGGACGACGTCAGCCGGGCCTTCGACCTCGGCGGCCCGGACGTCCTGACGTACCGCGAGATGATGATCCGCTACGCCGCCATCGCCGAACTGCCCCGCCGGCTCATCCTGTCCGTGCCGATGCTCACCCCAGGTCTGTCCAGCCACTGGGTCGGTCTGGTGACCCCCGTACCGGCCTCGATCGCGCGGCCGCTCACCGAGTCGCTGCGGCACGAGGTGGTCTGTCACGAGCGCGACCTCACCCGGTACGTGCCTGACCCGCCCGGCCATCCGCTCGGCTTCGACGAGGCCGTCCGGCTCGCCCTGCGCAAGGTGCGGGACGCACGGGTCACCACCCGGTGGTCCTCCGCGTCCGTTCCGGGCGCACCCAGCGACCCGCTGCCCACCGACCCCGGCTGGGCGGGCGGCAGTCTCTACACCGACGTCCGCGAACTGGTCGTCGACGCGCCTCGTGGGTCGCTGTGGCGGGTGATCGAGGGCATCGGCGGTGACAACGGCTGGTACTCCTTCCGGCTCGCCTGGGCCGTCCGTGGCGGGCTCGACCGGTTGGCCGGCGGGGTGGGGCTGCGCCGGGGCCGCCGGGACGCCGCCCGGCTGCGGGTGGGCGACTCACTGGACTTCTGGCGGGTCGAGGAGATCGAAGCCGGACATCTGCTCCGGCTGCGGGCCGAGATGCGGCTGCCGGGTCTGGCCTGGCTGGAGCTGTCCGCCGAGACGGACGCCGACGGCCGTACCCGCTTCCGTCAGCGCGCGCTGTTCCATCCGCACGGGCTGCTCGGCCACGTCTACTGGTGGAGCGTCTCGCCCTTCCACGCCGTCGTCTTCGGCGGCATGGCCCGCAACATCGCCCGGGCGGCGGCATCGAAGGAGGCGACGAACCGCCCTCGCGAGGGGGCCTCGTCGGGCTGAGTGCCGGATACGCAGGCGGACACCGCCCGCCGCCCGACCGTGCATCCGCAGGGCATCGCTTCACGGAAGCAGCTCATCGTCCGACCTACGCCGCCACGGATCCGCAGGATCCGCGGTCATGAACCGCCCCGAACCCGTGAGGCGAACCCCGCCCGCGCCCCCGTCCCGACATCCCGTCCCGGAGCCCGTCCATGAACGTCTCACTCGTCCTGTTCACCGCGGACCTTCGTCTGCACGACCACCCGCCGCTGCGCGCGGCCCTCGACGGGGCCCGGCAGGTGGTCCCGTTGTTCGTGCGCGACCGGGCGGTGGACGGTGCCGGGTTCGCGGCGCCGAACCGGCTGGCGTTCCTCGCCGACTGTCTGCGTGATCTCGACGCGGGGCTGCGCGAGCGCGGCGGCCGGCTCGTCCTGCGCTCGGGAGACCTGGTGGAGCAGGTCTGCCGGGTGGCCGGTGAGGCGGACGCGGACGAGGTCCATCTGGCCGCCGACGGCAGCGCGCACGCGCGGCGCCGCGAGGAACGGCTGCGGCACGCCCTGGAGGGGGAGGGCGTGCGGCTGCATGTGCACGACGCGGTGACCACCGCCGTCGATCCCGGGGCGGTGACCCCTGCCTCGTCGGACCACTTCGCCGTCTTCACCCCGTACTACGGGCACTGGTCGCGGTGGCGGCTGCGCGAGCCGCTCGACGCGCCCCGCACCGTAGGGGTCCCGGACGGCGTCGGCTCGGAGCCGCTGCCCACCCGGAAGGGGCTGACCGGCCTGTCACCGGGACTGGCCGCGGGAGGCGAGCCGGAGGGCCGCGAGCGGGTCGCCGCCTGGCTGCGGGACGGCATCGACGCCTACGAGGACCGGCACGACGACCTGGCCGGGGACGCGACCTCCCGGCTGTCGCCCCATCTGCACTTCGGCACCCTGTCCCCGGTCGAGCTCGTGCACCGGGCGCGCCGGGCGGGCGGCCCGGGAGCCGAGGCGTTCGTGCGGCAGCTGGCCTGGCGTGACTTCCACCGCCAGGTACTGGCGGCCCGGCCCGACGCGGCGCGCGCCGACTACCGCACCAAACGCGACCGCTGGCGCACGGAGTGGACGGCGCGCGAGGACGTCGAGGCGTGGCGGGAGGGCCGGACCGGCTACCCGGTGGTGGACGCGGCGATGCGGCAGCTGCGCCACGAGGGGTGGATGCACAACCGGGGCCGGCTGCTGACCGCCAGCTTCCTCACCAAGACGCTGTACGTCGACTGGCGCGTCGGCGCCCGGCACTTCCTGGATCTGCTGGTCGACGGGGACGTGGCCAACAACCAGCTCAACTGGCAGTGGATGGCGGGAACAGGCACCGACTCGCGGCCCAACCGGGTCCTCAACCCCGTCACCCAGGCCAAGCGGTACGACCCCGACGGGGCGTATGTGCGGCGCTGGCTGCCGGAGCTCGAGCACCTGGCGGCGCCCGCGGTGCACGAGCCGTGGAAGCTGCCGCGCGCGGACCGGGCGGCGCTCGGCTACCCGGAGCCGATCGTCGGACTCGCCGAGGGGCTCGCCCGCTTCAGACGCGCCCGGGACCGCGCCTGAGCGTTCGCCGGGCGCGTGCCGGACAGGCAGGCCCGCGGCGGGCCCGTCTTTCCGGCGCGGGGAGCCGGCCGTCCGGGCGCGTCCGGGCAGGAGGTCCGCGGCTCGTCAGGTGCCGTAGGCGCCGGCCAGCATGGTCAGGGCGTCGTCCAGGCCGGTCGGCCGGGGCAGGCCCGGGGACGGGCGCCCGGCCCAGCCGGGGCCGCCCAGCACCACGGCCGGGGCCCGCCGGGCTCCGGTGACGCCCCAGCGGGTCTCCGCTACGTGCCGGGCCAGGGGCAGGCTCGCGGTGGAACGCGCCTGGGCCCACAGGACCACGGCGACCGGACCCAGCCGCTGCACGGCCGCGGTCAGCGCCTCGACCGGCATCGCCGCCCCGAACATCCGGGTGGGGACGCCGAGTCGACCGAGCCCCGCGTTGAGCGCCTCCAGCGGCAGGCTGTGCTGTTCGCCCGGCACGCAGGCCAGCACCACCGGCCCCGGCCGGCCCGCCGCGTCTGCCGTCGCGACGGGCCGGGTGGCACGGCGCAGGGCGGTGGAGACGTGCCAGGACAGCAGGTGCTCCACCTCGACGTAGCGGTCGCCGGACGAGGCCCACTTGCGTCCCACGGCGTGCAGCGTCGGGACCATCACCTCATGCCAGGCCACGGTGAGTCCGTGCCGTTCGACGGCCGTGGCCAGCTGCTCCGCGACGGCCGGCGCGTCCAGCCGCACGGCGGCGCGGGCCAGTCCCCGGCACTCCTGGCGGACGTCGCCGCCGAGCGGAAGGGGACCGCCCGCTCCGGCCGGCCGTCCGGCAACCGCCTCCGCCGGTTCCGCGGGAGGCGGGAGCACCCCCGCCTTCGCCGCTCGGGCCGCGTCCGCGGGCGGCACACCGGACGAGGTGAGCCGGCACATCGTCTCCAGGACGGCGACGTCGTCCGGCCGCCAGCGCCGGTGCCGCCCGTCGGCGCGGACGGCGGGCCCGATGCCGTAGCGGCGGTCCCACGAACGCAGGGTGGTGGGTGCCACGCCCAGTCGGCGGGCCAACGCCCCGGTGGTCAGGCCGGTGTCGTCAGGGTTCGGGAACACGCTCATGGAACGACGATACGACGCAGAAACGACGCATGTTGAGACGACGGGGACCCGGCTCGCAGGATGACGTCACCGGGTTCACCCCGGAGGACGCCCCGGAACGGCCTCGGCGCAGGCCGCCCGACGCGAGGAGCCGTCGCCATGAGCCCGCAGCCGACCACCGTTTCCTGTCCCGCCCCGACCGAGGAGTCGCTCACCGACGAGGAACTCGCCCAGGGCCTGGCGTCGGGAGACGAGGCGTCCCTGGCCGCCGTGTACCGCCGCTGGCGCACGTTGGTGCACTCGCTCGCCCGGCGTTCCCTGGGCGACGCGAGGGAGGCCGAGGACGTCATGCAGCAGGTGTTTCTCGGGGTGTGGAACGGTCGCGCGGGCTACCGGCCCGAACGGGGAGCGCTCGGCGGCTGGATCGTGGGCATCACCCGGCGCAAGATCGCCGACGCGCTGACCGCCCGCACCCGCCGCCAGGAACTCGTCGCTTCGGCCGGCGCCTGGCTCGCCCTGCGCGATGCCGACCGCGGTCGTCCCGAGGAGGCCCTCGAGCGCGTACTGGTGCGCGGCGGACTCGCCCGGCTCCCGGCGCCTCAGCAACAGGTGCTGCGTCTCACGTTCTACGAGGACCTGACACAGACGCAGATCGCCGAGCGCACGGGCTGGCCGCTGGGCACGGTCAAGAGTCACGCCCGGCGCGGCCTGCGACGGCTGCGCGGCCTCCTGGAACCCGAGCCGCACGGCTGAGAGGTCACCTTCGTACGTAGGCGCGTTCCCGGCACGGAACTGCTTTCGGCATGGAACCATTTCGACGCACAAACGCTGCATCTGCATGCCCCTTGACCCCGAGCCAGTTCCGCCATGGGAGATCGGGCGGATATGCAGATATCCATGCAGTACGCCCGACCTCTACACATAAAGACCAAATAAGAGCAGAATGGAGACGCGCGGCGCTTACCGCACACCGCTCCGAAGCGGTCGGGCCTGAAAGTCGAAGGAGCCGCATCATGGCCAACGTCTCGCCCACCAGAGGTGACATGTCGACGCACCCCGACGTTCCCGAGATGCAGGCGAGGTACGCCCGCATGCTCGGCGGTCGTGATGTGGCGCTCGTGGACGGACCGGTGTTCCTGCTCGGTCTGTACTGCGCCGTGTCCCCGTGGATACTCCACTACACCACCGGCCAGCCGGCCCTCGTCACCCACAACCTGATCGTCGGGATCGCGATCGCTCTGCTGGCCCTCGGATTCACCGCGGCCCCCGCCCGGATGTACGGCCTGAGCTGGGCCATGTGCGCGCTGGGCCTCTGGATGATCATCGCGCCGTGGGTCGTCGGCGACAGCCCGGACGCCGGTGTGGCGGTCAACAACATCATCATCGGTGCGCTGGCCCTGATCCTCGGCGTGATGTGCATCGCGACGACGGAGAGGAGCACCCCGAAGCCGTAGAACCCCTCGCCCACCCCGGGGGACGGCCGGGTCGATCCGCCCGTGCGGACCGGCCCGGCCGTCCTGTCGGGTCGCCGGGCTACCCGGCGGTCCTGCCGTCAGGTGACGTCGAGCGCGGTGTCGTCGATGACGAACGACGTCTGGAGCTTGGAGCCCTCCGTGCCGGTGAACTTGAGCGTGACCGTCTGTCCGGCGTAGCCGCTCAGACTGAAACTGCGCTGGGTGTAACCGGAGGCCGCGTTGAGGTTGGAGTAAGTGGCCAGGGTTCCCAGGACCGTGCCGGAGCTGTTGAGCACCTGCACCTGGAGGGTGTCGTAGGCGGTGCTGGTGGTCGTCTCCGCGGTGTCGATGTGCAGGTAGAGACTCAGGGTGGCCGAGCAGCCGGACGGAATGGCCGCCGACTGGGAGAGGGTCTCGGTTCCGGCGGTGCCGTTGCCGCCCAGCCATGCGTAGTACGAGCCCGTACGGGCGGACTCGCTGCCGGAGTTGGTGATGACGCCGCTGGTGGCGCTCCAGGTCGTGGCGCCGGACTCGAATCCGGCGTTACCGAGCAACTGGGTGTCGGTGCAGTCGGTACCGCCGCCGTCACCGCCCCCGCTGCCGCTCGCGCCGGAGAGCCACTCGGTGGCGTTCAGGGCGAGGGCCGCGTTGGTGGCGCCGGTGTCGTTCCAGCCGTCGTAGAGGGTGTTGCCGGACTGGCCGGTGCCGTCGTCGATGGGTGAGCTGTCGCCCCAGAAGGCGACCCGGCCGCTCCCGAAGGTGCTGGTGGCGAAGAACGCGCCGGTGTTACCTGAGTAACCGCTGCGGTACAGGAGGCCCTTGGCCGAGGAGTTGTCGGCCGGCTTGAGCGTGGCCGTGGTGCCGGAGGCGATCAGGCTCTTGGTGACGGTGCCGAACGAGCCGTGCAGGACGGGGTCGGTGCTGTCGCTGATCGCGGCCGGGTAGCCGGAGCTGATGGAGAGGGAGTCGATGGAGAACCCGAACGGGTCGGTGGAGTCGACACTGTTGTTGGTCATCAGATCGTTGAGGATCTCGACCGCGTCCTCGCCGTCGCTGTTGCGGTCGGCGCCCGTGTGGTCGGAGACCATGAACAGACCGCCGCCGTTCTTCACGAAGTTCATGATCGCCGTCTTCTCGGCGGTGGTGAACAGCGTGTTGGGCTCCGGCAGGACCAGCGTGTCGAAGTTCGACAGGTCCGTCGACGACGAACCGCCGTAGGTGAGCGCGCTCGTGGCGGTCTTGAGGCTGTAGTCGCCGGTCTTCTGCAGGGCCACACCCCACGACGACAGCGCGCCGGTCCAGTCCGTCTCCGAGGACGGGGAGGAGTCCTGGGAGAGCGGGTCGGGCTTACTGGTGGAGATGATCCAGTCGGCGTTGCCGGCCTCTTCAGCGTGGCCGTCGTCGAACAGGATGCGGTGGGGGGTGGCCGCGTGGGCGGGCGTGGCGTCGGCACTGACCTGGAGAGCGGCTCCGGTGACGAGCAGCCCGAGACCGGCCAGGACGGTGGTGACCTTGCGGCGGTATCCGTGTGATCCGAGCATCCGGCGAACCTCCGTGAGATGGGGGGACACGAGGCGGGTGCGGGGCGCCAAATCTTCGCGCGTAGACACCACATTCGAGGGTTCTACCCGCGTGGAACGATTGAAAGGTACATGGCATGACTGACCGTTGAACATCAAACGCAGGCAATAACGTGAGCGAAAACGTCAACACGCGGGCAGGCGACGTATCGGGACCGTCGGCCGACGGCCGACGACCATCGCTGCGGCCAGGTGCGTCCGGGTGCGGCCGGAGCGGCTTCGGGCCGCGGGCGCCGTACCGCGGCGGTGACCGCCGGCAGGCCGACTCCGGCGGCAGTCACGCACGCAGTGGCGTCGCACCGCGCCTCCGCGCCCGGGCGAGCCCGCACCCGGACGCGCCCACGGCCCGCTCCCTCCAGCGTGCCCGGTCCCTGGCGTGCCCGCCCCCGGCGAGCCCACGTCCCCGCTCCCCTGCTCCCCCGGCGTGCCCGCCCCGCGCTTCGGGACCTCGGCGCGCCCCCCGGCGCCGGTCCTACCGCGCGTAGACGTACGGCGTCGTGGTGCTCAGTGGTGCGAAGCCCAGGCGTTCCAGGATGGGGCGGCTCTGGTCGGAGGCGTCGACATGGAGGTAGCGGTAGCCGCGGTCGGCGGCGATGCGGGCGCGGTGGGCGATCAGCGCGCGGTAGACGCCCCGGCCACGCCACGCCTCGACGGTGCCGCCGCCCCACAGGCCCGCGAACCTCGCGCCCGGGATGAGCTCCATCCGCGCCGAGCTCACCGGCTCGTCCCCGGCCATCGCGACGAGGGCCACGATCGCGTCCGGGTCGGCGGAGAGACGGGCTCGCATCAGGTCCCGCAGCCAGGAGCCGTCGCGGCCGAAGGCCTTCTCGTTCGCCTCGACCATGAGTTCCACGCCCGCCCGGTCGGTGACGGGGACGATACGGACGCCCTCGGGCGGTTCGGCGTCGACCAGCTGGTCAGCGGTCTCGCCGATCATCAGGGTCTCCTCGGGGTCGGCCGTGAAGCCGGCCGCCGTGAGCCGTCGGCCGAGGTCGACCGGGCGGTCGTGACCGTACAGCTTCCATTCGAACTCGTGGCCGAGACGGGTGAAGTGGGCGACCTGTTCCGCGATCACCGCGTCGGCGTCGGTGGAATCCAGGTCCGACCAGAGCACACCGCTCCAGCCGCCCTCGCCGCCGACATGGCGGACCACGCCCCCGGTGCGTTCGACGCGTGCGTCGGAGCTCTCGGGGCGCGCGCCTTCGCGCATGTCCCGGTCGTACAGGGCGAGTACCGCGGCATGATCCATGCCCTCACTCCAGCATCCGCGCCCGGTCCCCACAACGGGTTTACCGGCTCGGCGACACGTGGGGCGCGCCGGTGCCGTCCGCGCGTACCGCCGCCAGGTACGCGCGGGAGCACTGCCGTGGACGGCGCTGCCGCTGGTGGCACTGGCTGCCCTCACCGCGGTCACGCTGGGCGGCCGGCACGCCTTTCAGGCGGCCCAGCGCGACCGGGCTCAGGCCGGGCAGCGAGGGCCGGCTCACCTCGATCGCCGAACCCACGGGCACCGTCCTGGCCAAGCCGCGGACACCGTCCCGGCCAAGCCACGGACACCGTCCCGGCCAAGCCACGGACACCGTCACCGGCACGCCGCGCCGAAAGAGCTTCCATCAGGCACGGTCACTGAGGAGACCCGGGCCGGCTGTCGCAGGCCCCCCGTCTGTCGCCCGCTGCGGCCGAGGGGCCTGCACGCCGTCCTTGGTGCGGGGCGGGGCTCAGCGCTCCGTGCGTGGGCGGAACCGGCGCTGGAGAGCCACTCCGCCGAGCAGCAGGGCCGCGCTGCCCGCGAGGGCGGGCAAGGTGGCGTCGGATCCCGTGTGGGCGAGTGAGCCCACGGCCTGGGGCGCCGAGCTCCGGGATCCGAGGCCGGGCGCCTGCGGGACGGCCCGCGGGTCCGGGTCCGGGTCCGCGTGCTGGTGCTGCGAGGGCGGGTTGTGCCGGACCGGCGGCTGCGGCGCGGGATCGTCGGGCCGCACCGGCTCCTCGCCGGAAGCGTTGACGGACTTGTTGCCGACCGCCGGGTTCGCGATGCCGACGACGTTCACGCTGTTGCCGCTGACGTTGACCGGGAGGTGGACCGGCAGCTGGACGCCGTTGCCGGAGACCACGCCCGGCGAGTCCTGCGCGGCGCCCCGCGCGGTGGCGCCGCCGTCGGACGACGCACCGTGCGGCCCGGATGCCGCGGCCCCGCCCTCGTTGGCGCAGGTGTTGCCCGCGGCGGGATTCAGCACGCCGACCACGTTCACCGTGTTCCCGCACAGGTTCACCGGGAGGTGCACCGGCAGCTGGACACCGTTGCCGGAGATCAGTCCGGGCGAGCCTGCCGCGGAGCCGTTCGCCGCGGAGTCGGCGTGTGCGGGCAGTGTCACAGCCATCGCGCCGGAGAGTGCGGCGACGGCCAACACACCGGTTCGGGTAACCCGTCTCATGGGTCCCTGCCTTCCAGACATGGATCACGGGCACTCGCCCGCACCTGGTAGAACGCCGGCGAACCGAGCGGGTTATGCCTCAGCGTTCTTTCACCCCCTTGGGGGTCCCCCACCGGGTCCTCTCCTCGAACTGGTGTCGAACCCGTCGCATGGGCGCCGCACGGCACGCGGCCACGGCCCGTGAACGGGGGTGGGGTGGTGCCCCGGCCGCCCGGAGGCGGGTCGCCGGCAGGCCGCCTATCGTGAGCGAGGGCGCCGTTCCCGGACCGCTGCCGGCGTCCCTGGAGGCACTGATGCTGGCCAAGCTGACGACGCGGCCCGGGCTGCGACGCTGCGCGCTCGCCGCGACCGCCGCACTGACCCTGGTGGGCGCGGGCCTGCCGACGGCGACCGCGAACCGCCAAGCCGACGGAGGCGACCGTCCCGACCTGTCCCGGTTCTACGGACAGAAGGTCGCGTGGTCGGCCTGCGAGGGCGATGCCATGCCCAAGGATCTCCAGTGCGCCGAGCTGACCGTCCCCCTCGACTACGGCCGCCCCAAGGCCGGCACGCTCGGACTCGCGCTGGCCCGCTACCGGGCCACGGGCGAGAAGCGCGGCTCGGTGGTGCTCAACTTCGGTGGCCCAGGGGGTGCCGGTGTCCCTGAACTCGCCTATGACGGTAAGGAGTTCATGGAGCTGACCGACGGCTACGACGTGGTCGCCTTCGATCCCCGGGGCGTCGGCCGCTCCTCCCCCGTCAGCTGTGGGGACGGCGAGGACGGCGGGCTGACCACTCTGGACGACGGCTCGGCCCTCGCCGATCCGCAGGGGCTCCTCACCCGTCTGAAGCAGGTCGCCGCCGACTGCGCCGAGCACTCCGGACCGGTCCTGCCGCACATCGGCACCGTCGACTCGGCACGGGACCTGGACGTGATGCGCGCGGCGCTCGGCGACCGGAAGCTCAACTACCTGGGGTTCTCCTACGGCACCCGGCTCGGCGCGGTCTACGCCGCCCAGTTCCCCGACAAGGCGGGCCGGCTGGTCCTCGACGGTGTCGACACGCTGACCGAGCCGCTCACCGAGCAGGGCATAGCGGGTGCCCGGGGGCAGCAGGTGGCGCTGGACGACTTCGTCGGCTGGTGCGCGAAGGACATCGCCTGTCCGTTCGGTCAGGATCCGCGTGTGGCCCGCGAGGGGGTCGTCCGGCTCGTGCGCTCGCTCGACGAGGATCCGGTGCCGACGGACTTCGGTGGTGACTTCTCCGGTCAGGACCTCGTCGGAGCCCTGGGGCAGGGGCTGTACAGCCGGGAGCTGTGGCCCCTGCTGGAGCGGGCGCTGGCACAGCTCGTCGAGAGCGGTGACGCCGGCGGGGTCCTGGGGTTCGCGGCCGGCGGCTCCGCTCTCCCGCTGCCGCTCCCGCTGCGGGCGGCGGGCCGCGCCGACCCCTCGCCAGGGGCGCTGGTCGACGAGGAGGACGTCCCCCTCGACAACCTGCCCGCGGCGCTGATGGCGATCAACTGTGCCGACGACCCCGACCGCCCCACGGCCGCGCGGGTCACGGCGGACCTCGGACGGCTGCGGGCCGCGTACGACAAGGCCTCGCCGGTCTTCGGTCAGTACCGGCTCGCCGAGGTCCTGATGTGCTACGGCCGCCCCAGGGGCACCGACTTCATCCGCGACCAGGTGAAGGACCTGGACGCCCCGAAGATGCTGCTGGTCGGCACGCGGGGCGACCCGGCGACGCCGTACCGCTGGACCGAGGAGACGGCGAAGCGCCTCGGCTCCCCGGCCGTGGTGCTCGACAACAAGGGCGACGGCCACACCGGGTACGGGTCGTCCAAGTGCGTGCACCGCAAGGTCGACGACTTCCTGCTGTACGGCACCCTCCCGCCCAGCGGCAGCTCCTGCGGGCCCGACGAGGACGACGACTGAGTGCGCCGGTTTCTGCCGCTGCTGCTCGTGTGGGTCCTCGCGGCCGGGGCGGCGGTCGCCTCGTTCGTCGTGTCCCCCCGGTGGTGGCTCGCGGCCGGACCGATGCTGGCGGCGGCCTGCCTGGGCGGCCGGGACCTGCTCCAGCGACGCCGCCCCGTACTGCGCAACCACCCGCTGGCCGGGCGTCTGCGGTATCCGACGCAGAAGGTACGGGTGCGTTCCGAAGGCGCCGACGCGCGGCAACCGTTCGGTGACGGCGGGGGCACGTACGGCGGGTACCGCACGTACGAGTGGCTGGTGCCGTCGCTGCGGCCGGTCGAGGCGGCCGGGGAGCCGCCGCTGGTGCGGGTGGGCGGGCCGGACTGCTCCCAGCCCTGTGACATGGCGCTGCTGAACGTGTCCGCGATGAGCTTCGGGGCACTGTCGTCACGCGCGGTCCTGGCCCTCAACCGGGGTGCGGCGCTGGGGCGCTTCGCGCAGGACACCGGGGAGGGCGGGCTGTCCGAGCACCATCTGCGCGGTGGGGGCGACCTCGTATGGGAGATCGGGACGGGGTACTTCGGCTGCCGCGGTGCCGACGGCGGTTTCGACGCGCGGGAGTTCGCGGACAAGGCGGCGCTGCCCGAGGTGAGGTGCGTGTCGTTGAAGCTGTCCCAGGGGGCGGCCCCGGGCAGCGGCGGGGTGCTGCCCGGGGTGAAGGTGAGCGCCGAGGTCGCGCGGGAGCGGAAGGTACCGGTGGGCGAGACGGTCGTGTCGCCGCCCTTGCACCGGGTGTTCTCGACGCCGCGTGAACTGGTGCTGTTCCTGGCCCGGCTGCGTGAGCTCGCGGGCGGCAAGCCGACCGGGTTCAAGCTGTGCGTCGGGTCGCGTCAGGAGTTCCTCGCGGTGTGCAGGGCGATGGTGGCGGAGGGGGTGGCCCCGGACTTCGTGGTGGTGGACGGATCGGAGGGCGGCACGGGCGCCGCGCCGTCGGGCCTCGCCGGGAGCCTGGGCATGCCCCTCACCGAGGGGTTGATCACCGTGCACAACGCGCTGGTCGGTGTCGGGCTGCGGGACCGGGTCCGGATCGGGGCGAGCGGCCGGGTGGCCACGGGCTCGGACATCGTCAGGCGGCTCGCGCAGGGCGCCGACTACACCAACGCGGCCCGCTCGATGATGCGCGCCCTGGGCTGTGTCGGCGCCGGGCGGTGCCACACCGGCGCCTGTCCGGCGGGCGTCGCGACACAGGACCCGCTCCGGGCCCGTGCCCTCAACGTGGCCGACGGGGCCCGGCGGGTCCGGCGCCATCAGGAGGAGACGGTCCGCGACGCCGTGCGGATCATGGCGGCGATGGGCGTCCGCGAGCCTGCCGAGCTCACGCCCGGGCAGCTGGTCCGGCGGACGGGCGCGGGCACGGTGCGCTCGTACGCGGAGCTGTACGAGTGGCTGGCACCGGGAGAGCTGCTCGCCGGGCCGCCGCCGTCCTGGGAGACGGACTGGAAGGCGGCGGACCCGGACAGCTTCCGTTGACGCGTACGTCGCGGACGGCGCGGACGCGCGGATGACGCGGACGCGCGGATGACGCGGACGAATAGGCGGACGGCTATACGGACTTGACGCTCACGAACGCGTCGATCGCCGCCGTCAGCTCGGCCGGCTTCTCGACGGGCAGTTCGTGGCCCGCGTCGAGAATGCGGACGGTGGCGTCCGGATAGGCCTTGGCCATGCGCAGCATCTGCTTCACCGGCAGCTGGATGTCGTGATAGCCGTGGATCATCAGGGTCGGGGTCCGGATCTCCCCGACCCGGTCCAGGACGTCGAAGGCACGCATGGCGCCGTACAGCGTCATCACGACCTCGCGCGGGGTGTCCGCGGACGCCTTGACGTACGCGCGGATCTCCTCGCGGGGGTAGCCGGGGGCGAAGGCGCGCTGGATGTTGGTGGCGACGAACAGCTTGAAGGGGACCAGGGTGGAGACGCCCATCAGCAGGCCCCGGCCCCGGCTGTAGGTCATCCGGCCGATGGAGTTCACCAGCACCATGCGCTCCACCCGCTCCGGGTGGGACAGGGCGACGGTCTGCGAGATCATCCCGCCCATCGAGTGGCCGACCAGCACGAACCGCTCGATCTCCAGGTGGTCGAGGAGGGCGAGCAGGTCTTCCGCCAGCTCCTCGACCGTCTTCACGCCCGCGCCCGTGCTCTCGCCGTGCCCGCGCAGGTCGAACCGGATCACCCGGCGCTGCTGGGCGAAGTGCGCCACCTGGTGGTCCCAGCGGTGCCGGTTCGCCGTCCAGCCGTGCACGAACACCAGGGGCACGCCGTCGCCGTCGTGCGGGCCCTCGTCGTCGTACGTCAGTGCTGCGCCGGCGACTTCGAGCTGCGGCATGGTGCCTCCTGCGGTGCGGTCCTGGTTACTGACGCGTACGGTAACCGGCCGCCGGGGGTGCCGTCACCGTCGTTCGCCCAGGAATTCGAGGATGTGTCCGAAGACGTCGAGAGCGGCGCCCCGGCCGAGGAAGGTGTCGAGGTGGCCGTAGCCCGGTATCTCGGTGTACCGGACGTCCAGCTGGGGCTGCCGGTGGGCGAGGACGTCGTGGCAGAGCCGCTGGGAGTCCAGCCACAGTCCGTTCTCGCTGCCGGCCAGCAGCAGGACGGGTGTGTCGATGCGGGCGGCCGCGTCGAGGGCGTTCGGCGGCAGGGCACGGTAGCGCCGGTCGGTCTCGTGCCAGCGGACCACGCTGCGGGCGAGCTCGATGCGGCGCAGGTGGGGCAGGATCCACAGCGGCGCGGGGCCGAGCAGCTCGGCGAGCCGGTCGTGGGTGGCCTCGCTGAGGTTCTCGTGGACGAACAGCGAGGCACCGGTCCCCCAGGCCGAGTTGTGCAGGATCTGGCAGGTGGGGTCCGGGCAGCCGGCTCTGCGCGAGGCCAGGGCGAACAGGGGCGTGTACTTGGACCACAGGCCGACCTTGCGGAAGTCGACCGGGATGTGGTCGATCCGGGTCTTCAGCAACTCCCCGGCCACGGACATCCGCAGGGAGGTCCGCCCCGCCAGCTTCGGCGTCAGGAAGACGCCTTGGGACACGACTCCGGCCAGCCCGGGCACGAGTCCGGCCGTCATGCTCAGCGAGAGGGTGAGGGAACCGATGCAGTGCGCCACGACGAACAGGGGCCGGTCGCCGATGGCTTGGCGGATGTGGGAGACGGCGGCCGGGATGTCGTACAGCGCCACGTCGTCGTACGTGTACCGCTGCCCGGTCTCGTTGTAGGGCAGCCGGCAACTGCCGCGCCAGTCCAGGAGCCAGGGCTCGTAGCCGTCGTCGAGGAGCGAGTCGACGAGGTTGCGGGTCTCGGGGAGCAGGAACATGTCGGCGGACGCGGTGTGACCGTGCAGGAGCAGCACGGCCGGGCGGCCGGTGTCGCCGGTGTCGATCCGGGTCAGGCCGAGGCGGACACCGTCGGGCGCGCGGAAGGGGATCTCCTCGACGCGGGCCGGGTCGAGGCGGTGGCGCAGCGGGCGCAGGGCGGTGGTGGTCCGCACCCTGCGGAGCGCCGGCCTGGTGGTGGGGGTCGTCCTGAAGATCATCGGTGCTGCTCCGTGAGGTTCGGGGTGCGGCGCAGGTCGAGCAGGTCCGCGGCGGCCCGGGCGAAGGGGCCGAGCAGTCCGCGGCCCATCTCCAGGCCGAACCAGGCGAGCCAGGTCAGCTTGGCGGCGCGCTTCTCCTGGCTGGTGAGGTGCGGGGCGACCTTGATGCCGTCGATCTGGTCACGCACGTAGGAGTCGGCCGGGACGACCACTTCGCCGGCGAGAGTCGCCGGCTCCCCCTCGCGGCCGGCCTCGATCGTGAGCGCGCGGGTCTGGTGCCAGAGGTCGCGGCGGGCACGCGCGTGCTTGCGGCCCTCCAGCCACCAGAGTTCGCCGTCGGCGTCCCGCAACTGGAGTCGGTAGCGCAGGAGTTGGTGCTTGAGGCCGTGATGGCGCGGGATGCCCTCGTCGGGGCGGACCCAGACGTCGCCGTGTACGACGGCGAGGGGCCGGGCGTGGATCGCCGGGCAGGTGACCTCACCGGTGACGTCCACCCGGCGCTCCTTCACGAGCTGGTACATGCTCGCGATGGAGAGGGTCAGGGACATCGAACAGGGGGTGTCGTCCGTGCCGCCGTCGAGGGCGCGGACGCTGCCCTCGGTGCTCTCGGCGAACCACAGGTACGGCTGGTCGTCCTTGTCGGGCAGCCGGCCGAGACCGTCGCCGGCGAGCCTCTCGAACGTCCTCAGCTGGGCCTGGGCGTCGTAGCGCGCGGCGGGCGGCAGGCCGAGGGCCTCGACCAGGGCGTCGGTGCGTTCCGCGACCGCGGCCGGGCCCTTGAGGGTGGCCTCGCACAGCTTCAGGGCGGTGGGGCTCTGCAACACCCTGGAGAGGAAGCCGAGTTCGGGGACGGGCTCGGCCTCCAGGCGGGCCAGGGTGTCGGCGCGCCATTCGTCCCAGTCCTGCACCCGGACGTGCATGCCGCCGAACGCCATGTCCCGGACGACGTCGTCGAGGGTGTTGGGGACGCCGGTCAGGTTGTAGTCGAAGCCCCAGGCGTCCGGTTCGCAGACCACGGCGGCGGCGACGCGGCTGACCCAGTCGACCGGGGCCACGTTGAGGTAGCGGAACGCCGGTACGGTACGGAAGCGGCCGAAGGCCGAGATCAGGCCGCTGCTGAGGTCCTGCGGGTTGTAGGCCCCGGTTCTGCTGTGGCCGCCGATCCCGCCGGGACGCAGGGCGGAGACGACCAGACCGTGGTCGCGGGCGCGGCGCAGGGCGGCCTCGGCGGCCCACTTGGACTGGTCGTAGCCCGCGACGAGCCGGTCCACGTGGGCGAAGGGGTCGTCCTCGCCCATGGAGGCGATGCCGACCTCGTTGAACACCGCGATCGAGGAGATGTGGTGCAGCGGCTTGGGCCGGCCGGTGGCGGCGAGTTCGGCGAGGGTGAGGGTGCCGAGGACGTTGCCGGTCCGCAGGGACTGGTAGCCGCGCAGGAAGTCCACCGCCGCCGCCACGCCCACGATGCTGTCCAGTTCCCGGGCGAGGGTGTGCCACAGCTCGTCGGACAGGCCGAGACGGGGGCGGCGCAGATCGCCGGGCAGGACGGTGACCCTGCGGCGGATCTCGGAGTTCCAGGGCAGCCGGTAGTTGCGCAACTGCTCGCCGAGCCGGGCGGTCGCCGCCTCCTCGTCCGCCGCGCGCACCAGGCAGTAGACGTGCGCGTCGCTGTGCCGCAGCAGATCCAGCAGCAGATGGCCGCCGAGGAAGCCGGTCGCGCCGGTGAGCAGGATCCGGCGGGGCGGCAGCGGCTCGGGCGAGCGGATGAAGGGGAGCCGGTCGGCGAGGGCCAGGTCGGCCAGGATCTGGTCGAGGTCCTCCTGGCGGGCGCGGGAGTGCGGGCCGTCGTCGAAGGCGGGGAAGTCGGGCAGCGGGACGGTGGTGACCGGCTGTGAGAGGCCGGGGGCCGGGACGGCGAGCGCGCTCGGCGCGGGGGCGGGTCGGGTGCCCGCGGCGGAGAGCGGGAGAGCCGCTGCTCCAGGGGGCGGGAGGGCGCCCGTGACGGTGGGCGCGGTGGTGCTCGGGGACGGCGGGGCGGCGGGCACCTCACTGGTCACCGCGCCGGCCGCGGCATCGGTCGGGAGGCCGGCGGCCGCCAGCCAGCGGCGGGCCAGGCTGATCGGGCGCGCGTCGGCGAACACGTCGTCCAGGCTCAGTTCCACGCCCAGGTCGCGCTCCAGCTCCGCCGCGAGCTCCACGGCGTGCACGGAGCCGCCCCCGGCGTCGAAGAAGTCGGCGTCCAGGGCCAGATGCCCCTGCGGCAGGTAGCGTCCGGCCGCGGTGGCGATGGCGGCGGCCAGCCCGTCCACGTCGGGGACGGGAGCCGCCTCCCCGGCCGGAGCGGCGGGTTCGGCCGAGGAGGCGGGCACGGCCGAGGAGGCCGGTACAGCCGACGGGGCAGGTACAGCCGACGGGGCAGGCACGGCCGATGGGACGGATGCGACAGAAGCCGCAGGTACTGCCGTACCAGTAGGCACCGCCGAATCGGCAGGCACCGCCGTATGAGTAGGTACCGCCGAATCGGCGGATACGGCCGATGCGGCCTGCGCCGCCGTCGGTTCGGTGGTGGCGACCATGGCCAGCAGGTCGGTCACACTGAGCCCGTCGCCGCCGCCCCCCTCGATCGACTCTGCGGTCGCCCGCAGGCCGGCGTTCGCCGCCGCGTCCTCGTTCATGTCACGCATGGGAGCCCTTCACGGTGTGCACGGTCCTTGTCGTCACTGCTGCTGCCAGGAGCGGAACGCCCGTAGGTGTTCCGGCGTGGCCACGGTCTCCAGAAGCTCGTCGTCCTGCTCTCCGCCGCCGAGGGCTGCCACGATCCGCCGGGCCGGCGCGTTGCGCGGGGTGCGCTCCGCCGTCAACCTGACCTTCCCGCAGCCGAGTTCGTCGGCACGGTCGGCGAGCCACGCCAGCAGGCGTTCCTCCACCCCTCGCCCGAGCGCCCGGCAGCTCATCAGCCAGGCCAGAACGTCGAGTTGGTCGCCCTCGGCGCGGACGGCGAGCAGGCCGATCTGGCCGTAGTCGCCGAAGCGGTCCCTGGCCGCCGCGGTCCACACCTCGCCCCGCAGTCGCCACCGGTCGAGATCACCGCCGTCGGCCGAGCGCGCGCGGAGGGTGAACTGATTGGTGCGGCGCACCAGTTGTTCGGCGCGCTGTACGTCGTCCTCGCCGAGGGCACGGATGTCGACCTCGAGTTCCAGCTGGTCGAGGAAGTCCTCGAAGCCGGCCTGTTCACGGACTGCGTCCCGCTCCCGTTCCTGGGCGTAGTGCCGGGCCCGCAACGCGTCCTCCGCAGTTGCCGCGGCCGGGATCAGCGGCCACAACCGGTGCAGGAACGCGTCCAGTTCAGGCTCCGGTGGGCAGGTCACCGCCAGGACCTGGGGCAGCGCCGACCGCATCTTGCCGATCTCGGCCGGGTTGTCGTCGAGGAACAGGAAGCTGTCCACGCCGAGGTTGAGTGTGCGGGCGGCCTCCGTCAGCCTGGCGGGCTTCGGTCCCCAGGCGGCGGACAGGACGCTGAAGTGCTCGGGCTTCAGCAGGCTGTCGGGCCGGTCGAGGACGGCCCGCACTGTCTCCTCGTCGTTGTTGCTGACGAGGGCAAGCAGGGCTCCGGCCTCGCGCCACTGCAGCAGTTTGCGCGCCAGGAGGGCCCGGGGGCCGGAGAGGTCCACGGCTTCGGGGCCGGTCTCCCCCGCCACTCCGCCCCACAGGGTCTCGTCGCCGTCGACCGCGATCACCTTGGGCGCGGGCCGCAGCACCGCCCTGACCACCTCGGCGAGGGACAGCGCCACCGCCGCCTGGAACTGCGGGGTGAAGGGGAGGTGGGCGAGCCGCTCGGTGCGCTCGTCGAACCGTTCCTCGACGGCGTGCCGGAGCGTCCAGTGGCCGGTGTCGAGCACCGCGATGCCGGGCAGTCCGGTGAGCTCGGCGGCGAGTTCGCGCTCCCACTCCGCGAGCCGTCCGTCGTCGTGGGAGGACGGACGTGCGGAGGGCAGGAAGCCGACGATCAGCGGCTTGCGGGTCCGCTCGACGACGGCCCGCAGTGCGGCCGGGTACTCCTTCCGCAGTTCGGCGAGGAGCGCGTCGCCCACCGGGCCGAACCGTTCCAGGTCCCGCGCCCGCAGCAGCACCACGCCCACCGCCGTGGCGGGGTCGGCGAAGACTCCGGAGGGGTCGCGCAGCGCGGCGAGCACGTGGTGGTAGGGGGCCTCGACGACTGCGGGAGCACCGTCTCCGAGGGCCGCCCGGCACATCAGCGGGAGGTTGCCGAGGGCGAAGGTGGCGGCGAGGGCGAGGGCCCGGCCGGGAGCGGCAGCCGGCGATGGATCCACCGAGTCCGCAGCCGTCGGCGCGGGCGCCGTCACGGCCACGGCAGCCGTCGGCGCGGGCGCCGTCCCGTCCTGAGCCGTCGTGGCCGACGTCGGCGCGGGAGCCTCCGCATCCGGCGTGGTCCGCACGGCACCTGTCGTGGCCACGGCGGGCGTCGCGGCCCGGGCCGTACGTACCGGGGCCGTCGTGTCGTTCGCCGCCTCTTCCAGCAGCCGCAGGAACTCCTCGCCCAGCGCGGCCGTGTCCGCCGCGTCCAGGATGTCGAGGTTGTGGTCGAGACGGATGCGGCCCGCGTCGGGCGTCATGGTGATCATCAGGTCGAGGTCGGTGTACCCCGTCCCGGCGGGCAGCACCTCGAGCCGGCCGAGGCGGCTGCCGTAGCGGACGTAGTTGAAGTAGACCTCCACCAGTGGGGCGTTGGCCCGGGGCAGGTCCTGGCGGGCCAGGGTGGCGAGGACGTCCGAGAACATGGCGCCCTTCGCCAGGAGCCGTCGCAGCCGCCCGTCGGTGCGGCGCAGCACGTCCGCGACCGGCTCGGCCGGCCGGGCCTCGGCCGGGAACGGCACCGGTACGCCGAAGAAGCCCACCGCGTCGAAGGCGTCGGCATGGATCCGGGTGTCCACCGGCACGGCGAGCACGAACCGTTCCCTCTCGCGCCTGCGGGCCAGCAGGACGGTCAGGGTGCCGAGACAGAAGGCGGCGGGGGTGACGGCGAGGCCGCTCGCGGCCGTCGTCACCCGGTCCATGAGGCCGTCGGGGATGGTCACGGTGACGCTGCCTGCCCGGTAGGACCGCTCGGCGGGCCGCGGGCCGGACAGGGTGAGGTCGAGGCGTTCGCTGCCCTCGAAGGCCGCACGCCACTCGGCCGTGGCCATGCCGTCACCCGCCGTGGCCCCGTTCTCGCCCGCCGTCGCCCGCGCCTCGCCCGTCCGCTGGGCCTCGATCAGGAGGTGGATGTCCCGGTTGCTGACGTCGGCGCCGAGCGGGGCGCCGGACAGCTCGGCGTCGATCTCGCCGGCGACGAGCAGCAGGGACTGCAGGTCGCTGACCGCGTGATGCGCACCGAAGACCAGGATCTGGCCGCCCGCCCCGTCGAGCAACCGGAACCGCCACAGCGGCGCACTCGCCAGGTCGAACGGCGGTTCCAGCAGCGCCCGGAGCTGTTCGGCCGCGTCCGGCTCGGCGTGCACGGTCGTCCAGCGCAGCGGTGGCTCGGCCAACTCCCGGACGACGCTGAGCTGTCGTCCGTCGGCGCTCGTGACGACGGCCGTGCGCAGGGCCGCGTGCCGTGCCGCGAGCCGGGTGACGATGCCGGTCAGGGTCTCCCGGGTGGTGGGCGTGGTGAGGCGCACCGCGAGGCCGACGGCGTGGGCCGCCTGCGGCATGCCCGGCGGGGCGCTGCGCAGAAGGCGGACGACGTCCCGGGTGACGGGCCGCAGTTCGGTCTGCGGCACCTCTTCCGCGGGGGTGACCTCCTGCGCCGGCACCGGTCGTTCGGGCAGGGCCCCGGCCAGTGTCCTGGCCAGTCCCCGGATGTCCGCGGCGGCGAACACCTCCGCGGTGGGCAGTTCGACGCCCAGCTCGCGGGCGAAGGCGTTGCGCAGCCGTACCAGCATGAGGGAGTCCAGGCCCAGTTCCTTCAGCGCGGTGCTCGCGGTGTCGTCCACGATGCCACCGGACACCGCATCGATCCGGGCCCGCACATAGGCCTCGAGCCAGGTGGCGCGGTCCTCGTCGGTGGTCGCCGCGAACACCTTCTTCACCAGGCCGTCCGCGTCGCCCGGGCCGGTGGGGGCGGTGACGAGGTCGGCCAGGATCGGGCGGGCGCGGGCCAGGTCCGGGGCGAGGGCGAGCATCTCCCGGTCCAGCGCGAGGGGGGCCAATTGCCGGCGCGAGGAGGTCAGCACACGGTCGAACAGCTCCCCGCCTTCCTGCGGGGAGAAGGCGACCAGCCCGGAGCGGCCGGTCTCGGCGGCCCGGGTGCCGGACTCGGCGACCATGCCCACGCCCGACCAGGCGCCCCAGTCGAGGCTCAGTGCCCGTCGGCCGGTGCGGGAGAGGTGGTGGGCCCAGGCGTCGAGGAAGGCGTTGGCCGCCGAGTAGGGGCTCTGTCCGGCCGAGCCGAGCAGTCCGGCGGCCGAGGCGAACAGCACCAGGTTCCCCGCCTCCGGGGCCAGTTCGGTGAGCAGGGCGGTGCCCAGCACCTTGGGGGCGAGGACGCGCAGGACGCGTTCGTCGGTCAGGTTCGCGACGGTGGCGTCGTCGAGGACACCGGCCGCGTGCACGATCCCGGCGAGCGGCCCGGCCTCCCGTCGTACGGCGTCCAGGGCGGCCTTGAGTCCGTCGCGGTCGGCGACGTCGGCGCGGGCGAGGTGCACGGTGACTCCGCGCTCCTCCAGCCCCCGGATCCAGTGTGCCGTGTCCTGGTCGGGCGTGCCGCGGCTCAGCAGGGCGAGACTGCGGACACCTCGGCGGACCAGCCGCTCGGCGACGACCCGGCCGAGGCCGCCCAGACCGCCGGTGATCAGGTGGACTCCGTCGAGGGTGAGGTCACCCGCGTCGTCCGGGCGGGTGCGGGCCAGGCGCGGGACGAGCCGGCCCGGCTCGCGCAGGGCGACGAGCCGTTCGTCGTCGGCGTGCCGCAGCTGTGTCCAGAGCCGGTCCGCGCCGCCCACGGCCGGGAGATCCACCAGGGTGAGCGACAGCTCGGGGTGTTCCTGCGCCACCGCGAGACCGAAGCCCCAGGCGAGCGCCTGCTGCGGATGGACGACCTGCTCGCTGTCACCGGCGGCCTGCGTGCCCCGGACGACGGTGAACAGGCGCGGGGCGCGCCCGCGTGGCCGGTCGGCGAGCGCGCGCACCAGGTGCAGCGTGCTCAGGCAGCCGAGCCGGGCCGCCTCCTCGGCGGTGGACGCGTCCACGACCGCCGGCGCGTCGAGCGCGGTGAGCTGCACGATCCGCGCGGGCAGGGCGTCGGGGTAGGCCTCGTCGAGCAGACGCGCCAGGTGCCGGGGGTCGGCGGGGTCGAGGACGTAGCGGCCAGGCCCCTCGAGCGCGAACTCGGCGCCCCGGCGGGCGATGACGAACGGCTCGCCGGACGAGCCCAGGCGGGCGGCGAGATCGCTGCCCGTCCCGGTCGCGTCGGCGAGGACCAGCCAGCCGCCCTCGGCCGGCGGCTCCTGCGCGTCCGGGCGTGGCTGCCAGCGGGTCTCGAAGAGGGCGCCGTCCAGCGGTGAGAGAGCGGCGAGACGGAACTCCTCGGCCTCCAGCACGAGTTGTTCGTCCTCGTCCCACAGTCGCAGGTCGAGGGTGGCGGTGTCCCCGTCCACCGAGCGCAGTTCGCAGGTCGCCCACACGGGCGCGGTGCGTCGGCCGGTGTGGCGGATCCGGCCGAATCCGGCGGGCACGAACGCCCGTCCCTCGGGGGCGTCGCCGGGCAGTGCGGCCGTGTGGAAGGCCGCGTCGAGGACGGCGGGGTGGAGGAGGTGTCCGGCGGCGGGCCGCTCGGCGAGCCGGGCGATCGCGGCGGTGCCGGTGCGATGGCCCGATTCCAGGTTGCGGAAGGCGGGTCCGTAGTCGATGCCGAGGCCGGCCAACCGGTCATACACGGGAGCCAGTTCGACGTTCTCCGTGCAGCTCTCGCGTATCTCGTCCAGGGTCACGGCGGCGGCGGGTGCGTCGGCCACGACCCGGCCGTCGGCGTGCTGCTCCCAGTTCCGGTCGCCGGCGGCCGCCGAAGCGATGGTGAACTCCCGCGTGCCGTCCTCGGCGGGCCGCAGCACGAGCTGCAGCCGTACGGGCCTGTCCTCGGCGAGGCGCAGCGGCCTGACGAACCGCACGTCCGCCAGTCGCACCTCGCCTCCGTTCGACGAGGCGGCCGCCGCCTCCAGGGCCATGTCGAGGAAGGCGGCGCCGGGCAGCCAGACCTCGCCGGTCACCCGGTGGTCGGTGAGGTAGGTGAACCGGCTGTCGCGCAGGTCGAGTTCGCTCTGGAAGAGGTGCCGGCCGGGTTCGTCACTGGCCTCGACATGGGTGCCGAGCAGCGGGGAGGCGCCGGGCGCGCCGGCCGGTGCGGGGGCGAGCCAGTGCCGTTCGCGGGTGAAGGCGTAGGTGGGCAGGTCCAGGCGGCGGCCCTGGGGGAAGAGCGCCGTCCAGTCCGGTTCGTGCCCGGCCGTGTACAGCGCGCCGACCTGGCGCAGCAGCGCGCCGTGTCCGCCCTGCTGGCGGCGGAGCGAGCCGACACCCACGGCGTCGATGCCGGCCTCGGCCGCCACGGACTCGATGGCGGCGGTGAGCGACGGGTGCGGGCTGAGCTCGACGAAGTAGCGGTAGCCGTCGTCCAGCATGCGGGCGATGGTGTCCGCGAAGCGGACCGGCTGTCGGAGGTTGGCGTACCAGTACGCGGCGTCCAGCCGGTCTCCGGGTACCGGTTCGGCCAGGACGGCCGAGTACAGCGGGGTGTCGGTCCGCGCGCCCCGGACACCGGAGAGGTGGTCCAGCAGTTCTTCGCGCAGCGGTTCCATGAGCGGGCTGTGCGAGGCGAACGGCGTGGAGAGCGTCCGGACGGTGACGCCGCGCTCCTCAAGCTCCGCGCGCAGTTCGGCGAGCGCCTCGGCGACGCCGGAGACCGCGGTGGAGCGTGCGCTGTTGAGCGCTCCGACGAACAGCCGCCCCTCGTACGGCAGAAGCAGCTTCTCGACCTCCGGGTGCGGGAGTTCGACGGCGATCATGCCGCCGTGGCCGACGAGCGGGACGACCGCGCCGGCGCGTCCGGTCACCACGGTCACGGCCTCGTCGAGCGTGAGGGCGCCCGCGCTGTACGCCGCGGCGATCTCACCGAGGCTGTGTCCGACGACGGCGTCCGGGGTCACCCCGAGGGCGCGCCAGGCGGCGGCGAGGGAGGCGTTGACGGCGAACAGGACGGGCTGGAGGTACTCGGTGCGTCCCAGCGGCGAGAACTCCTCCGGTGCGCGCAGCACGTTGAGCACGGACCAGCCGACGTGGCGCTGGATCGCCTCGTCGATGCGGGTCAGCTCCTCGCGGAAGGCCGCCGAGTCGTTCATCGCCTCCAGGCCCATGCCCGCCCATTGGCCGCCGTGTCCGGCGAAGACGAAGGCGACCTTGCCGGTCCGCTCCTCGCGGGGCCCGGCCAGCGGCGCCCGGCCGGCCGCCAACGCACGCAGCACGGTGCGCAGTTCGTGCCCGTCGCCCGCGACGACGGCCGTGCGCCGCTCGAAGTGGCTGCGGTGCCGGGCCAGGGTGTGGGCGAGGTCGGGCAGTGCCGTGTCCTCGGTGACGTACGCGGCGAGCCGCGCCGCCTGCCCCCGCAGGGCGGCCTCGCTGCGCCCGGAGAGCACGAACAGCCGCTTTCCCGGGTCGGCTTCGGCGTCGTCCGGGAGATGTGTCGGCAGCACCGCTTCCGGGGCTTCCTCGACGATGACGTGCGCGTTGGTCCCACTGATGCCGAAGGCGCTGACCCCGGCGCGCCGCACCCGGTCGCCGGTCACCGTCCACGGCCGCGCCTCCTGGAGCAGCCGCAGTCCGCTGTCCTCCCAGTCGACATGCCGGCTGGGGGTGCGCGCGTGCAGGGTGGCGGGGAGGGTCCGGTGACGCAGCGACTGCACGACCTTGATCAGGCCGGCGACGCCCGAAGCGGCCTGTGCGTGACCGATGTTGGACTTGAGGGAACCGAGGTACAACGGCCGGCCCTGCGGCCGTTCGGCGCCGAAAACCCCGGAGAGCGCGTTGGCCTCGATGGGGTCGCCGAGCGTGGTGCCGGTGCCGTGCGCCTCGACGTAGTCGATGTCGGCGGGCGCGAGCCCGGACAGCTCCAGGGCGCGGCGCAGCACCAGCTCCTGCGCCGGCCCGTTCGGTGCGGACAGGCCCTGGCTGCGGCCGTCCTGGTTGACGGCGGTGCCGCGCAGCACGGCGAGCACCTCGTCACCGTCGCGTCGGGCGTCGCCCAGCCGCTTCAGTACGAGCATGCCGGCGCCCTCGGCCCAGATCGCGCCGTCGGCGTCGTCGGAGAAGGACCGGCAGCGTCCGGTGGCGGAGAGGCCGCGCAGGCGGCTGAACTCCACGAACGTCTGCGGGGTGACCATCAGGGTGACACCGCCGGCGAGCGCGAGGTCGCACTCGCCAGACCTGAGGGCCTGGGCCGCGAGATGGGTGGCGACCAGGGACGACGAGCAGGCCGTGTCGACGGTCAGCGCGGGCCCGTGCAGGCCGAGCGCGTAGGCGAGCCGTCCGGAGGCCACGCTCAGCGCGGAGCCGGTGCCGACGTACCCGTCGAGCTGGTCCAGGCGCGAGCCCGACAGATAGTCGCTGCCGAACATGCCGACGTAGACGCCGGTGGTGCTCCCGGCGAGGGCGGCGGGCACGATGCCGGCGCGCTCCAGGGCCTCCCAGGTCGTCTCCAGGAGCAGCCGCTGCTGCGGGTCCATGGCGGCGGCCTCCTTCGGGGTGATGCCGAAGAAGCCCGCGTCGAAGGACTCGATGTCGTCGAGGAAGCCGCCGTCCCGGGCGTACGACTTGCCGGGGGCGTCCGGGTCGGGGTCGTAGAGGGAGTCCACGTCCCAGCGTCCCGCCGGGAAGGGGCCGACGGCGTCCCGGCCGTCCTCGACCAGCCGCCAGAGGGCGTCGGGGTCGTTCACCCCGCCGGGCAGCCGGCAGGCCATGGCCACGATCGCGATCGGCTCGTCGGTCGCCACGGCGGTCGCGGCGCGGGCCGGGCGCGGGTCGGCCGTCCGCCCGGGTGCTCCGCCGAGCACGCCGGCGAGCAGGTGGGTGGTGAGCCGGGCCGGGGTCGGGTGGTCGAACAGAAGGGTGGCGGGGAGCTTGGTGGCGAGCCGGACGCTGATGCGGTTGCGCAGTTCGACCGCCGTCACCGAGTCCATGCCGAGTTCGCGCAGCGGCTGGTCGGGGCGGACCGCCTCCGCCGAGCGCAGGCCGAGGGCGCGGGAGGCCTCCTCGCGGACCAGGGCGAGGACCCGTGCGGCGCGTTCGCCCTCGGGCAGCGCGGCCAGCCGGTCGGCGAGTCCACCGCCCGGTCCGGCGGCGGACCGGGGTGCGGGCAGCAGGGCGCGCCACAGAGCGGCCCCGGCCACGGTCTCCCGCAGACGCGGCAGGTCGAGGACCCAGGCGACCAGGTGGGGCGTGCCGCGCCCCAGGGCGAGTTCGACCAGGTCGCGGCCCTGTTCGGGAGTGAGGGCTCGGTGGCCGAGGCGGGCCATGCGTCCGAGGTCGGCGTGCTCGGCGGCCAGGCCTTCGCCCGCCCAGGCACCGAAGGAGACCGAGACGCCGGGCAGGCCCTGGGCGCGCCGGTGGTGGGCGAGCTGGTCGAGGAAGACGTTGGCGGCCGCGTAGTTGCCCTGGCCCGCGTTGCCGAGGACGCCGGCGGCCGAGGAGACCAGCAGGAACATCTCCAGGGGCAGACCGGCGGTGAGCCGGTGCAGGTGGGCGGCGCCGTCGACCTTGGGGCCGAGGACCCGGGCGAGGCGCTCGGGGGTCAGTTCGGCGATCACCCCGTCGTCGAGGAGCCCGGCGCAGTGCACGACACCGCGCAGCGGCACCTCCTCCCCCACACCCGCGAGGAGACCGGCCAGCGCGACCGGATCCGTGACGTCGCACGCCGCGACCTCGGCCTCGGCGCCGAGTTCGGCCAGTTCGGCGACGGCCGAGGCGGCGCGCGGGTCGGCAGAACCCTGACGGGACGTCAGGAGCAGCCGGGAAACACCTCGTTCGGCGAGCAGTCGTGCGAGGTGCAGACCGACCGCGCCCAGTCCACCGGTGATCAGGACGGTGCCGTCGACCGGCACGGCACGGCCGTCCGCCGGGCGGGCACGGATCAGCCGGGGAGCCAGCAGTTCGCCCCCGCGGTGGGCGAGTTCGGGCTCGTCGGCGTGCGCCGCGGCGGCGATCAGGGCGTCGTCCGCGCCTGCGGAATCCTCGAGATCCAGCAGGCTCAGCCCGAGGTCCGGGTGTTCGGAGCGGGCACTGCGGGCCAGGCCCCAGAGCACGGACTGGGCGAGGTTCGGTACAACGTCCCCGTCACCGGCCGCGATCGCGCCACGGGTCACCCACACGGTCCGGGCCGGCGCCCGGCCCGGCGGGAGGGCGATCAGCGCCTGCAGTTCGGCGAGGGCGACAGCGGCCGACTCCTGAGCCGCCGCGGCCGGTTCGGCGGAGGCATCGGGTCGCGGCCAGAACCGTACGGCGACGTCGGCGCCCGAGTCGCTCACCCTGATCCCGGCCGCCCGCAACCCGGGCAGCGCCTCCGGAGCACCGACGACCGTCCACTCCCCGGGGCCCGACTCCACCGGATCGACGGCCGTCCACGCCACCTCGTACAGATGCCGGGCGTTACCCGAGCCGCTGCTCAGGTCCGCGGGGGTCGCGACGCGCAGCCGCACACCCTCCAGGCGGCCCGCCGGGAAACCGTCGGTGTCCCACAGGGTGACGTCGAGGGTGAGGTCGGTGGCCGTGGCTCCGGTCCGGCGGACGACGGCGGTGAGGTCCGTGGCGCCACCGGGCGGCAGGACGCAGCGGCCCACCGCGACCGGCAGCAGCACCCGGCCGTCGGCGGCGTCGAACGCGGCGGCCACGTGCAGCGCGGCGTCCAGCAGTGCCGGGTGGACCGGGTACGGGTCGGCGACGTCCCGGGCCGCGGTGGGCAGCGACAGCCGGGCGACCAGCTCGCCGTCGCCGGTGCGCACGGCCTCGCGTACGCCGCGGAAGGCGGGCCCGTACCCGAGGCCGAGGCCGGTCAGCCGGTCATAGGTCTCCGGGGTCCAGGCGGGGGTGACGCCCTCCGGCCACACCGGAGGCCGGTCCGCCGGCTGCGGGACGGCGGGGTCGGCCGAGGCGGTGGCGTGCAGGGTCCAGCCCGTGGTCTCCTGGCCGCGCGGCCGGCTGTGCACGGAGACCTCCGCGCCGGGCCCCTCGACGACGACCTCGACGGAGACCTCGACCGTGCCGGCGGCGGGCAGCGTGAGGGGAGCCAGGAGGAGCAGGCCGGTCAGGTCGCAGGGCTCGTCGGGCCGGGCCGTCGTGAGGGCCGCGCGGCAGAGTTCGAGCAGGGTGGTGCCCGAGACGACGGTCCGCCCGAACACGGCGTGGTCGGGCAGCCACTCGGCGGTGGCCGGGGACCACTCGCCCCGGAAGGTCCAGTGGGACGCGTCGGCCGACTGGAGCTGGATGCCGAGCAACGGGTGGGCCGCGCGGTCGAAGAGCCCCGCGTGGCCGCTCGCCGCCTCGGGCTCGATCCAGTACCGCTGGGTGTCCCAGGCGTACGTCGGCAGTTGCACGGCGGCCGTGCCGGGGACCGGACGGCGCCAGTCGATCCGCCGCCCGTGGACGTGGAGTTCGGCGGCCGCACGGTCCAGGCAGGCGGGCCCGTCCACGTCCCGGCGCAGGGAGCCGACGACGACGAGGTCCTCGTCGATGGTGCGCAGGGCGGTCAACAGGGAGGGGTGCGGGCTGAGTTCGACGAAGAAGTGGTGGCCGTCGGCCACCATGCGCTCGACGGTGGGCGCGAAGCGGACCGGTTCGCGCAGGTTGGCGTACCAGTAGTCCGCTTCCAGCTCCTCGGTGACGGGGCCGCCGCTGACCGTGGAGTACCAGGCGACGGAGGCCGGGTAGGTGGTCACGCCGTCCAGTTCGTCGAGTATCTCCGCGCGGACCGGTTCCACCTGGGCGCTGTGGGAGGCGTAGTCGACGTCGAGACGGCGCACGAACACCTGCTCGCGTTCCAGGTCCTCGAGCAGGCCGAGCAGGGGCTCCGTCTCGCCCGCGACGACCGTGGAGCGGTCGCTGTTGACGGCGGCCACGGACACCCGTCCGCCGAGGCCGGCGAGTCGCTCCTCCACCTCGGAGTGGGGCAGGGCGACCACGGCCATGGTGCCGGCGCCGGACAGCGCGGTCAGTGCCCGGCTGCGCAGCGCGACCACGGCGGCGGCGTCGCTGAGGCTGAGGGCTCCGGCGACGCAGGCCGCGGCGACCTCGCCCTGGCTGTGCCCGATCACCGCGTCCGGGCGGATCCCGCGGGCCCGCCACACGGCCGCCAGGGACACCATCACGGCGAACAGGACGGGCTGGACGACGTCCACGCGGTCCAGGGACGGGCTGCCCGCGTCCCCGCGCAGCACGGCCGCGACCGACCACCCGGTGAAGGGGCGCAACGCGCCGTCGCAGCGGTCGAGTTCGTCCGCGAACACCGGGTCGGCGGCAAGCAGGTCGCGGGCCATGCCGGTCCACTGGGCGCCCTGCCCGGGGAAGACGAAGGCCACTTTCCCGGCCGGGAGGGTCTGCCCGGGCCCGGCGGTGCGGTCGGGGTCGGGCCGGCCGTCGGCCAACGCGCGCAGTGCGGCGACGAGTTCGTCACGGTCGCCCGCCTGGACGACGGCCCGGTGCTCGAAGTGGGTGCGGTGGTGCGCGAGGGTCGCCGCGACGGCGGACAGGGACGACTCCGGCCGGTCACCCACGGCTCGGGCGAGACGCGCGGCCTGCCCCCGCAGGGCGGGAAGGCTGCGCGCCGACAGGGGGAAACAGATCTGCCCCGACGGCTCCCCACCGGCCGGGTTGCCGTCGGCCGACCCACCGTCGGGCATGTCCCCACCGGCCAGCCCACCGTCCAACTGACCGCCGGCCCGCAGGCCCCCACCGGCCAGGCCACCGTCGGCGGACAGGCCTTCGGCGGGAAGCTCACCGCTCGCCACAGCGTCGACGGCAACCCCGCCATGGGGTACGCCCTCGACGGGCAGAGCGTCCGCCGACAACTCAGCCCCGGGCAGGGCTCCGGCGGGCAGGCCGTCAACGAGAAGCTCACCGTCGGGCAGAGCATCGGCGCGAAGCCCACCATCGGGCAGGCCCTCGGCCGGCAGCCCACCCTCGGGCAGCGCCTCGGCAGAAAGCTCACCGCTCGCCACAGCGCCGACGGCAACCCCGCCATGGGGTACGCCCTCGGCGGGCAGAGCGTCCGCGGACAACTCAGCCCCGGGCAGGGCTCCGGCGGGCAGCTCGGCGTCGGCCGATCCGCCGGCCGGCTGGGTGTCGTCCCGGGGTGCCTCCTCCAGCACCACATGGGCGTTGGTGCCGCTGATGCCGAACGCGCTCACGCCCGCTCGCCGCACCCGGTCGGCGCGGCGCGGCCACGCCTCGGCCGTGCCCTGGACGCGCAGGCCGCCGCCGTCCCAGGCGATCTGCTCGGTCGGCGGGTGCGCGTGCAGGGAGGCCGGCATGCGCTCGTGGCCGAGGGCCAGCACCGTCTTGATGACGCCGGCGACTCCCGCCGCCGCCTGGCTGTGCCCGATGTTCGACTTCAGGGAGCCGACGCCCAGAGGGCGGTCGGCTGGGCGGCCGGGGCCGAAGACGGCCGCCAGCGCGTTGCCCTCGATCGGGTCGCCGAGCCGGGTGCCGGTGCCGTGGGCCTCGACATGGTCGATGTCCTGCGGACGGAGCCCGGCTGCGTCCAGAGCGGCCCGCAGCACCCGCTCCTGCGCGGGCCCGTTGGGGGCGCTGAGGCCCTGGCTGCGGCCGTCCTGGTTGAGGGCCGAGCCCTTCACGACGGCGAGGACGTGGTCGCCGTCCCGGCGTGCGTCGGCGAGCCTCTTCAGCAGGACCAGGCCACAGCCCTCGGCCCAGACCACGCCGTCCGCGTCGGCGGAGAAGGGGCTGCACCGCCCGGACGGCGACAGTCCGCGCAGCCTGCTGAACTCGACGTGGCCGCGCGGAGTCACCAGCAGTGTCGCGCCGCCCGCGAGGGCGAGGTCGCACTCGCCGGCCGCGAGCGCCCGGGCCGCCAGGTGCAGGGCCACCAGGGAGGAGGAGCACGCGGTGTCGACGGTGACCGCCGGCCCCTGGAGGCCGAGGGTGTAGGCGATGCGTCCGGAGGCCACGCTGGAGGCGGAGCCGGTGCCGACGTGCCCGTCGAGCTGCCCGAGTGAGGCGGCGGCCAGATATCCGCTGTCGTACAGGCCGACGTAGACACCCGTGTTGCTGCCGCTCAGCGTGTCGGGGACGATCCCGGCGCGCTCGAACGTCTCCCAGGTGGTCTGCAGCAGGAGCCGCTGCTGCGGGTCCATGGCGGCGGCCTCGCGCGGGGAGATCCCGAAGAAGGGCGCGTCGAAGCGGTCGATGCCGTCGAGGAAGCCGCCACGGAGGGTGTATGCCTTCCCGCTGGCCTCCGGGTCGGGGTCGAGCAGTCCCTGGGTGTCCCAACGGCCCGCCGGCACCTCGGATATGACGTCCTGTTCGGCGTCCAGCAGCCGCCACAGCGCCTCGGGGTCGTCGGCGCCGCCCGGGAAGCGACAGGCCATGGAGATGATGGCGATGTCGCCGCCGGAACGCGCGGACTCACCCCGTAACGACGGCTGTTCGGCGGAGAGTTGCGGCTCCTCCTCGAAGAGGGCCTCGGCGAGCGCGGCGATCGTGGGGTGGTTGAAGACGAGGGAGGGCTCGAGGGTACGGCCCATCAGCTCGGCGAGGTCGCTGCCGAGGGTCACCAACTGGCGTGATCCAAGGCCGAATTCCGCGATCGGACGATGCGGGTCGACGCTCAGCGGGTCGAGACCTGCCGTGTCGGCCACGGCCGCGGCCAGCCAGGCGCGTACGGCTTCGGGGGTCGTCACGGACGGTTCGGTGCTCTGGTGATGAGACGCGTTCGCAGGCATCTGGAAGGGAATCCTCGTGAACTGGGTGCGCGGCGGAGTCCGTACGTCATGGGACGCGCCGACGCGCGCGGTCGTACGGAATGAACGGAAGTGAAGGGGACGGGGTCCCGAAGGCGGGCCGCGGGTCCGCACGGGCGGACCGGCGGCGGCCGTGGTCAGCGGACGGCGGTCGCTCCGACCGGCGCGAGCGTGCCGTCGAGGTAGGCGGCTCGGGAGGCCCCGCGCTGGATCTTTCCGCTGGAGGTCTTGGGAATGGTGCCCGGGTGGACCAGGACTACGTCGTGCACGGACAGGCCGTGGGCGTCGCCGATCGCGGCCCGGATCAGATCGGTGATCTTCTCCGATTCGCCGACCGCCTCCGGCGCCAACTCGGCGATCAGCACCGGCCGTTCGCCTTCGATACCGCGGTCCACGGAGAACGCGGCGGTACAGCCGGGCCGCAGCGCGGGGTGGCACGTCTCGGCGGAGAGCTCGAGGTCCTGCGGGTAGTGGTTGCGTCCGTCGACGACCATGAGGTCCTTCAGCCGGCCGGTGACGAACAGCTCGCCGTCCCGCAGGAATCCCAGGTCGCCGGTGCGCAGGAAACGCCCCTCATGGCCGGGAAGCGTGGCGCGGAAGGACTCCCGGGTGGCGAGGGTGTTGCGCCAGTACCCCTTGGCGACGCTCGCGCTCCGCACCCAGATCTCACCGATCTCCCCCTCGGGCAGCTCCCGCGGGCCCTCGGGGTCGGCGATGACCACCGTGACGCCCTCACCGGGCCGCCCGCAGCCGACAGCGGCCGCGTCGGCCGCGCCCGTCTCCGGTTCCAGGAGGACCGGGGGTACGCCGACCGTGCCGCCCGTGACCATGAGGGTCGCTTCGGCGAGGCCGTAGCAGGGGTACAGGGCCTCGCCGCGGAAGCCGGCCGGGGCGAAGGTCTCCGTGAAGCGGCGCAGGGTGGCGGCGCGCACCGGCTCGGCCCCGTTGAAGGCGACCTTCCAGGAGCTCAGGTCGAGGCTGTCGAGGAGTGCGGGCTTGGCGTGCTTGAGGGCGAGTTCGTAGGCGAAGTTGGGGCCGCCGCTGGTGTGCGGGCGGTAGCGGCTGATCGCGGTGAGCCAGCGGTCGGGGCGCTGGAGGAAGTGCAGGGGCGAGAAGAGGGTGGCGGTGACGCCGAGGTACAAGGTGTTCAGGACCGGTCCGATGAGCCCCATGTCGTGGTACACGGGCAGCCAGCTGACGAACAGTTCGCCGCCGCACCCGGCGATGACGTCCGGGGTGTGGCCCATGCGCTCGGTGATGACCCGCTGATTGTCCAGCAGGTTGCCGTGGGTGACGACGACGCCGCGCGGGGCGGAGGTGGAGCCGGAGGTGTACTGGAGGAAGGCGACCGAGTCGGCGGTCAGATCCGGTTCGCGCCAGGCGGCCGCCATCTCGTCGGGTATGTCCTCCGTGGCGACGCAGGTGATCCCGTCGAGCTCGGGAAGATGCTCCGCCAGTCGGCCGAGGGCGGCGATCACCTCGTGGCCGCCGAGGATCACCTTGGCGTCCGAGTCGGCGATCAGGCGCTTCATCCGGGTCAGGGCACGGTGGTTCTGCGAGCGGCCCTGCGGGGGCACTCCGGGTACGGCGACGACTCCGGCCGAGAGGCAGCCGAGGTAACCGCTGATGAACTCGGGGCCCGGCGGGTAGAGCAGCATGGCGCGGGAGCCGGCCAGGCCGCGTTCCTGGAGCCAGGCGGCCACGGCCCGGGAGCGGGTGGCCAGTCGGGCGTAGGAGAGTTCCTGAACCTCTCCGTCGCAGTCCCCCGTGGCGAGGTAGCGGTAGGCGGTCCGCTCGGGCTGGTGGGCGGCGTGCGTGGTCAGCAGATCGACCAGGGAACGGGCCATGTTGACGAGTCTCACCTGTCTGGATGTGGAGGCGTGGGAACGGAAGTTCGTGATTCGACCGCCAAGCGGGAACCCGGTGATGGTCCGTCACGCGGGATTCCTGTTGCCCCACTCAGCTTGCTACTGACGAGTAACACCCTATCAAGCTCATCCGCACAATGGGTCGAACATATGTAAACCCTGCGTATCCAGCAGGGTCGATCTCAAGCGACCTGCGGTGGCGACAAGTTCAACTTTACGCGATCATTGCGGATCGAATCGCGGCACTCAAACCGGCACGCGACGGGTTTCGGCCACCCGGTGATCTCCTTGTTCCCCCAAATGCCGCAGAGGGGAATCGGTCCTATGGTGCTGGTATGGAGCACGCACTGAGCCCCGCGACCCTCTCCGGACTGCGCCGCCCGCGCCCCTATCCGGCGGTGTCCGTGCTGACGCCGACGCATCGGCGGGAACCCGAGAACGCCCAGGACCGGGTCCGGTTGCGCAATGTCGTGGCCGAGGCGAAGAAACAGCTCGAGAGCGACCCCGCGGTCACCCGGGAGCGGCGCGCCGACGTCGCCGGCCGGCTCGACCGGGCCCTGGCCGAGGTCGACCTGGCGCACGCCGAGGACGGCCTGGTCATCTACGCCGCTCCGGGCGAGCACCAGGTGTGGTCGCTGGCCCGGGCCGTCCCCGAACGTGTCGTGCTCTCCGACACCTTCCTCACCCGCAACCTCGTCTCCGCCCAGGCCGCCGAGCGGCCGTTCTGGGTGCTGTCGGTCTCCGCCGACCGCGCCACACTGTGGAACGGCGGCGCCGACCGGGTCACCGAGGAACACGCCGGCGGCTTTCCGCTGGTCAGACGTCAGCAGAACTTCGACGCCGAGCGCATGGAGCGGACCGGCGACCTGCCCAGCACCTTCCGCGACGAGGACACCCGCCGTTTCCTGCGCGATGCCGACACCGCCCTGGCCGCGCTGCTGCGCGAGGACCCCCGGCCGCTGTACGTCACCGGCGAGCAGGCGGCGCTGTCGCTCCTCGACGAGCTGGGCGGAGCCACCCGGCACGCGGTGCACATGCCGCACGGCGGACTCTCGCACGGCACGCCCGACGCCGTGTGGCAGGCGGTGCGTCCGCTGCACGACGCGGAGGCCCGCCGGAACACCGCCGCCGTCGCCCGGGAACTCGACTCGGCCCGCGGGCACAAGACGTTCGCGGCCGGCGTCGACGAGCTCTGGCAGAACGCCCGTGAGGGCCGGGTCCGGCTGCTGGCCGTCGAGGAGAACTACCGCGTCTCGGTCCGCGACGGCGGCGACCATCTCGTCCCGGCCGCGAGCGGCGATCCGGACGCCCGCGAGGACATCGTGGACGAGATCGTCGAGCAGTGTCTGGAGACGGGCGCGGAGGTGCGCTTCGTGCCCGACGGCTCGCTGGGCGACGCGGACGGGATGGCGGCGGTGCTGCGCTACTGACACCCGCCCATCCGGCGCCGACTCGGCCGATGCCCGCGAACGCGTCCTCGCCGATGTTCCGCCCGCGTCCTCGCCGATGTTCGCCCGCGTCCTCGCCGATGTTCCGCCCGCGTCCTCGCCGGTGTTCCCTCCGCGTACCCGCCGGTTTTCCGTCAGTCCCTCCGCCCGACCGCCCGTCCGCCCGTGACCTCGACCGGTGCCCCCACCAGGCGTCAGCCGGACCCCCTCAGGATCCTGTTCAGCGGCTTTTCCCGGCGGCGTACGCTACGGCGTGATCGCCGACCGGGAGGGTGAGTGCGCGTGGGTGACCTGCTGGGCGTAGCCGTACTGGGTGCAGGACACATGGGGGCCGACCACATACGCCGCCTCGATCGCGTGGTGAGCGGAGCCAGAGTCGTCGCCGTGGCCGACCCCGACGCCGCGCGCGCGAAGGAGGCCGTGGCCGGGGTCGGAGGGGCGACGGTCCACACGGAGGCGGAGGCCGCGCTCGACGCGCCCGGGGTCGAGGCCGTGCTGATCGCCTCGCCGGGTCCCGCACACCAGGAGGCGCTGCTCATGGCCTTCACCCGCGGGCTTCCGGTGCTGTGCGAGAAACCCATGGTGCCGGACTCGGCCGGGGCGCTGCGCGTGCTGGAGGCGGAGGCGCGCCTGGGGCGGCGGCTGGCACAGATCGGGTTCATGCGGCGCTACGACGTCGGGTACCGCAGGCTCAAGGCCCTGCTGGACGACGGGCGGCTCGGACGGCCGCTGATGCTGCACTGCGTCCACCGCAACGTCTCCTCGCCGCCGGGTTTCACCAGCGCGATGCTGATCGACAGTTCGGTGTCGCACGAGATCGACGCCGCCCGCTGGCTGCTCGGCCAGGAGCTGACCGCGGTCACCGTGCGGCGCCCGCGCCCCTCGTCCGGCGCCCCGCAGGGCCTCCTCGACCCGCAGTTCGTCCTGTTCGAGACCGACGGGGGTGCCCTGGTCGACGTCGAGGTCTTCGTCAACTGCGGCTTCGGTTACCAGGTGCGCTGCGAGGCCGTGTGCGAGGCGGGCAGCGCGCGTATCGGTGACGACCAGGGGATGCTCGTCACCACAGAGGGCACCGCCGGCGCGGACGTGCCCCAGGACTACCTCGTGCGGTTCGCGGACGCCTACGACCGCGAGGTGCAGGCATGGGTCGACGCCACCCGGCGCGGCCGGGTCACCGGCCCGACCGTCTGGGACGGCTACGCGGCCTCCGTCGTCGCCGAGGCCGGCATCCGGTCCCTGGAGAGCGGTACGCGCGTCGCCGTCGAACTCGCCCCGCGCCCGGGTCTGTACGCCCTGGGCGGTCACTGACACCCGGCGGGCCTCAGACGTTGCCGAGCAGGGCTTCGAGACCCCGGTCGACGGCGGCGCCGACATCCTCCCGGCCCGCCGCGACCACGGCGTAGCTGCGCAGCAGGAACCGGCGCAGTACGCCCGTGTCGAACTGGAGCAGGGCCAGGCCGAGCGGGGAGTGGAACTCCACCACCGTCCGGGCCCGCCCACAGGGCCAGATGTGCACGTCACCGCTGCCGGCCGGACCGTTCACGCCCTGTTCCAGCAGGGCACGGCCGAAGGTCCAGGTCACCGCCTCGCCCGCGAGGGACACCTCCGGCGGGAAGTCGATGTGCACGGCGAACGGGTCGGCGGAGTCGTAGCGGAGCGTGGCGGGCACCGGCAGCTCCCGGTCCTCCGCGGTGATCAGGCGGGCGCGGACAGGTTGTTCAAGAGTGATGTCCATGCATGTACGACCTCGTGGGGGCCCCTTGCATTACGCGAAAGCGGCGTCCAATTCATGTGACCTGCGTCACAGGGCCGACATGCTGGAACATCAGCCCGTCGAACGCGCGACCGATGGTCACCTCGACCCCCTCAGGGGTCCCTCAAGTCACGTACGTCACCTACGACTTGACCCCCTCCCAGGGGCTGACGAGCATGTCTCACCGCATCACCCCGGAGACAGTGGCATATGCCAGAAGCACCACCGAATCGTGTGTTGCCAAATCCCTTACACGCCGTCGCGCGCTGTGCAACAGTCGTAACGGCCCTTGTGTCAGCCTTCGCCGTACCGTCCCTCATCGGAGTGCGTCATGCCGCCCCACGTCTCCGCGGATCACTCCGCCGCCCAGCCGCCGGGGCGCGGCTCGGTCGACGCGCTGATCACGCAGACACGTCGGCTCAAGGGCGACATGGACGCCGTACGGCAGGACACCCGCAGCGACGGGGCGGACCCGCAGGGACGCTGGCAGCGCGCGCTCTACGATCTGGCCCTCCATCAACTCGACGACCTCGACGCGCATTTGGCCCAGTTGCGGGACGGCCCGCCGCCCGAGCCCGCCGCCGAGCCGGTGTCCGCCGCCCCGACGGCGTCCCGGCGCGAGTCGCTGCACAGCCGGGTCGGCAGCGCCGAGTGGAACCTGCTGACGGACGAGGCCGTCTGGTCCGCGGAGCTCTACGCAATCCTCGGCCGCGACCCCGCCACCGCGCCGCTCACCCTCGACGAACTGCCCTCGCTCGTCCTCGACGAGGACCGGCCGAAACTGACGACGATGGTCACGGACTGCCTGATCGACGCCCGGCCCATCGACGGCGAGTTCCGCGTCGTGCGCCCGGACGGCGGGAACCGCACGGTGCACATGATGGGCGAGCCCGTGCTCGACTCCGACGGCGGCACCGCCTCGATGTGGGCGGTCCTGCGCGACGTCAGCGAACTGCGCCGCAGCCAGCACGCGGTCCGCGAGAGCCGTGACTCGCTCCAGCGCCAGCGGCACCGGGCGCAGACCGAACACCGGCTGGCGGTGGAGCTGCGGGAGGCGGTGCTGCCGCCGTGGCGCGGCTCGCTGCGCCTGCCGTACCAGGGCCCCCGTTCCCTCGACCTCGCCGCCCACTACCTGCCCGCCGCGACGACTTCACAGATCGGCGGCGACTGGTACGACGCGCTCGAACTCTCCGACGGCCAGACACTGCTCAGCGTCGGCGATCTCACCGGACACGGCCCGTCCGTCGCCTCCCACACGGCGATGATGCTGGGCGCCCTGCGCGGTATGGCCATGGCGGGCACCCGGCCGGCCCAACTGATGGCCTGGCTGAACCAGTTACTGGACGCCACCGTCCAACCGGCCCTGGGCAGCGCGGTCTGCTGCCGCTACCGGCCGGAGACCCGCACCCTGACGTGGGCGCAGGCCGGACACCCCGCCCCGCTGCTCTTCCGCGACGGGACGGGACGCCGACTGGACGCGCCCGAGGGCGTGCTCCTCGGCGCCACCGCGCGCGCGGCCTACGGGCAGGCCGAACAGAGGCTCGAAGAGGGCGACCTGCTCCTGCTGCACACCGACGCGCTGGCACCCGCCGACCGCCTCCTCGGCCTGGCCCCCCGCCTGCACGGGGCGCGCACCGCACAGGACTGCGTGCGGATGGTCGTGGAGGAGTGCGACGAGAGCGAACGCGCGGACGACGCCTGCGTGTTGGTCGCCCGAGTGACCCGGTGATACGTGTCGGTCGCCCCGGAAACCCGGTGATACGTGCTCGTCACCTCGTGATACGCGCTCATCGCACGGTGACGTCTGCTCGTCGCCCGGACCACCCGACGGGCAGACTCGGCCGACGGCCGCCCGCTCACACCTGAGCGCCGTCGCCTGCCCTGCCTCCCTTCCCGCTCTTCTGCCTCGGCAGCGCCAGCCTGATCTCCTCACGCAGCTCGCTGATCCTCGGGTAGTCGGCGTACTGCGCGGTGAGCCGGTACATCTGGCTCAGCCGGTCCCAGGTGCGCCGGGAGGAGTTCGACCCCATCGACATCAGGGCCAACCGTGCGAACCGGTCCGCCTGTTCGGGATCGTTCGCGATGAAGCAGGCGGACGCCATGGACAGATGGTCGAAGATCTTCGACCGCTCCCGCCCGTCGACCCGCAGCGCCAGTGCCTTCTCCGCGTAATACTGGGCGTGCGCGGCCGCCTGCGGCTCGAACTCGGCCAGCGTGCGGTAGGCCAGCGCCTGCATGCCGTACAGGTCCTCGTCCTTGAAGGTCTGCATCCAGGACGGCGGGGTGATCTCGCCCTTGTCGGAGACGAAGAGGTCCTCCGCCCGGCCGAGGGTACGGCGCATGGCCTGGCCCTTGCCCATCGACGCCTGCGCCCAGGCCTCGACGGTGTGGAACATCGCCCTGGTGCGCGCAGTCGCGTTGTCGCCGGATCCGGACTGGGCGAGGTTCATCAGGTCGAGGGCCTCGTCGGGCCGGCCGAGGTGCACCATCTGACGGGCCGCCCGGGAGAGCGCCTCGCCCGCCCGCGGCCGGTCACCGCCCTCTCGAGCGGCGTGTGCGGCGATGACGAAGTACTTCTGAGCCGTGGGCTCCAGACCCACGTCGTGCGACATCCAGCCCGCGAGGACGGCGAGGTTCGCCGCGACGCCCCACAGTCGCCGCTGGAGATGGGCGGGGTGGTGGTAGGCGAGGATGCCGCCCACCTCGTTGAGCTGTCCCACCACGGCCTTGCGTTGCAGCCCGCCCCCGCGGGCCGCGTCCCAGGCCCGGAACACGTCCACCGAGCGCTCGAGTTCGTCCACCTCCTCCCTTCCGATGGGGGCGGCCTCGTAGCGGTCGAACCCGGCGGGGTCGGCGTGGTGGAGGAGGGGGTGGTCGAGGACAGGAGCGTCGGAGGAGAGGGTGGGGTCGGTGTGCAGCCACTCGTACATGGCACTGCTGAGAGCTGATCCCGCTGCGAGCGCGGCACCCGCGCCCACCAAGCCGCGTCGGTTGAGCATGAGGTCCATTCCCGTGAATTCGGTGAGGACCGCAGCAGTCCGTTCGGGCGCCCACGGCACACCGTCGGGATGTTCCACACTCCCGCCGCCGGGCCGTTTACCTGTACGCCCGTGCCGGACCAGACCGAGGTCCTCCATGGTCACGACACGGCCGAGACGCTCGGTGAACAGAGCCGCCAGCACCCGCGGCACCGGATCGCGCGGGATCTCTCCCATGTCGATCCACCGCCGCACCCGGGAGGTGTCGGTCGACAGCTGGGGGTGGCCCATGGCCGCCGCCTGCCGGTTGACCAGCCTCGCGAGTTCACCCTTGGACCAGCCGGCCAGGCCGAACAGGTCCGAGAGACGGGTATTGGGTTGTCCGCTCACGTCAAGCCCCCAGGTTCTCGGCTGAGTTGACAGTAGCCCCGTGAAAGTTGCCGGGCGACTATTCGCCAGGGTTCGCCAGGGTTCGCCAGATGGTGTGCCACTGGGCGATGGGTGTCAGGTAGGAAAGCGCCACCCCGACCCGGTCGCCGAGGGACATTCCCCAGGGTGTATCCGAAAGGACCGGTCGGGGCAGCGTTCTGAACGTCCGGCACACGAAGGGATCTGTTTCTCCCATGTACGCAGCATCGTCCTCCGTGTCCGCCCCGCCCCGGTCGCTGCACACCCGCCCGGGCGGCGGCGGCCCCTACCTCGACCCCGCGCGGTCGGCGGCTCCCACGCTCGGCGCGGGTCTGGCCCGGCGCCCCGCGGGGCCCGGCGCCCAGCCGCTCAGCGGACGACTCGACCTGTCCGGCCCGCAGGGCGCCCAATTGCGCACCGCGATCGCGTCGGTGCACCGGATCTGCCCGGAGTTCGCCCCGGTCCAGGTACTGCGCCGCAGCGGTCGCTCGGTGCTCCTGGTCGGTACGACCGGGCGCAGCACGGCGGTCGCCAAGTGTTTACTCGACCACTCCCCCGTGTGGGCCGAACGGATCCGGCATGAAATAGCCGCATACCGCACGTTCGTCCGGCACCGCCCCCCGGTGCGGGCGCCGAGACTGATCGCGGCGGACCCGGACAACTGCACCCTGGTGATCGAGCGGATGCCCGGCCGGGTGGCGGCACTCCAGCGGCACCCCACCGAGGCCCCGCCGCGGGCGGACATCAGGGCGGCGATCGGCGCGGTCTGCCGGCTCAACGCCTGGCGGCCCCCGGTGGGGACGTTCGACGCGCCGCTGGACTACGCCGCCCGTATCTCCCGCTATCACGAGCTCGGTCTGCTCACCGACCGGGACCTGGGCGACCTCCAGAAGCTGCTGCACGGCATCGCGGCCGGCGCGGGCCGGCAGGGCATGGGCCAGTTCTGTCACGGCGACGCCCTCCTGTCGAACATCCTTCTCTCACCGGCCGGTCCAGTGCTGGTGGACTGGGAGCACGCGGGGTGGTATCTGCCGGGTTACGACCTGGCGACGCTGTGGTCGGCACTGGGCGACGCGCCGGTGGCGCGCCGTCAGATCAGCCAGATCGCCCAGTCGGCGGGCCCGGCCTCCCGGGACGCCTTCCTGGTGAACCTGATGCTGGTCCTGACCCGCGAGATCCGTACCTATGAGACGGCCGTGCAGCGGTCGATGCACGACGCCGCCCCGACGGCTCCGGGGGCCGCCCACCCGGGTGGCGTGCCGTCCGGTGAGGAACAGCGCCTGTTGCTGCGGCGGCTGCACGACGACTGCCAGCTGGCCCGCCGGGCCGTACGGGCGGCGGTCGGCACCCGCTGAGAGGACGGAGGTGCGCGGTGCGCCTGAACGGGGCGCCCGCCCGCCTCCGACGGTGCGTCAGCAGTGTCTTGACAAGGGAAATCTCCTGTGTGTGCGCATGATTGACGGGTTGTCGTACCACGGGTATGAGGCGACTCGTACCCAGCCCCGCACACCCCGCTCGTCCGTCCCAGGAGGCCGCGTTGCGAAAACCCGTCACTCACCCCACTCCTGTCAGACGTCCCCTCAGAGCCGCAGGCGCCATGGCGTCGGCGGCTCTGCTGTTCCCACTGCTCGGCGCGGCATCCCCGGCCGGCGCCACGGATTCCGTGGCTTCCCCGGCCGCCGGGGGCTCCACCGCGAACAGCCTTCAGCGGGCCTTCGCCGCCGCGGCCGCCGAGTACCAGGTACCGCAGAGCGTGCTGCTGGGCGTCTCCTATCTCCAGTCGCGCTGGGACGCGCACGGCGGAGCGCCGAGCGTCACCGGCGGCTACGGCCCGATGCACCTCACCGACGCCCGCGCGGCGCTGGCCGCGGCCCCGACTCACGGTGCGGACAAGGAGGACGCCCGCGGCGACTCCGCCCGCCCGGCCCGCGTCCGGCGCACGAAACTCCCGTCGGGCCAGGAACTCCCGGCCCGGCTGAAGACCCTGCCGAGGGCGGCGGAGCTGACCGGCCTCGGCGTGGCGGAGCTGCGCACGGACCCGGCGGCCAACATCGCGGGAGGTGCGGCGCTCCTCGCCGCCGCGCAGAAGCAACTGGGCGAGCCGCTGAGCGCCGACCCGGCGGACTGGTACGGCGCGGTGGCGCGGTTCTCGGGCGCCGACGACAGCGCGACGGCCGCCACCTACGCGAACGACGTCTACGACGTGCTCCGCACCGGCGCGGAGCGCACCACCGACACCGGCCGGCCGATCGCCCTGGCCGCCCAGCCGGACCTCACCCCGCGGACGGCCCAGCTGCGGGAGACAGGCCTGCGCACGGCCTCCGCGGCCGGCACCGAATGCCCGACGACGGTGTCCTGCGAGTGGATCCCGGCGCCCTACGAGCAGTTCGGCGACAACGACTACGGCAACCACGACCTCGGCGACCGGCCCGCCGCGCCGAGCATCAGGTACATCGTCGTGCACGACACCGAGGGCGGCTGGGAAGGGACGCTGGATCTGGTCCAGGACCCCACCTACGTCTCCTGGAACTACTCGCTGCGCTCCACCGACGGCCATGTCGCCCAGCACGTGAAGGCCAAGGACGTGTCCTGGCACGCGGGCAACTGGTACGTCAACGCCAAGTCGATCGGCCTGGAGCACGAGGGCTTCCTCGCCCAGCCGGACGCCTGGTACACGGAGGCGATGTACCGGTCGTCGGCGCGCCTGGTGAAGTACCTGGCCGCGCGGTACGGCATCCCGCTGGACAGGCAGCACATCTTGGGCCATGACACCGTGCCCGGGCCGACCACCGCGTCCGTCTCCGGGATGCACACCGACCCGGGCCCGTACTGGGACTGGCGGCACTACTTCGAGCTGCTGGACCGGCCCCTCACGGCGACGGCCCGCAGGGGCGGCGGCGGCCTGGTGACGATCCGGCCGGACTACAACGCCAACCAGCCGGTGTACACGAGCTGCGTGGCCAAGGGCGAGCCGTGCGCGGCGCACGGATCCAGCGCGGTGCGGCTGTACTCCGACCACGACGAGAAGTCGGCCCTGATCAAGGACATCGGGCAGGGTTCGGCCCCGACCACCGGCGTGAACGACCTCTCCTCGCGGGTGTCCACGGGCCAGCAGTACGCGGTCGCCGACCGGTGGGGCGACTGGACGGCCATCTGGTACCTGGGGCAGAAGGCGTGGTTCAGGAACCCGGAGGAGCAGCCGACGGCGGTACCCGCGGCGGGCCAGGTGATCACCCCGAGGGACGGCCGCGACAGCGTTCCGGTCTACGGGCGCGCCTGTCCGGAGGCGTCCGCCTACCCGGCGGGCGTACCGGCGCAGGCGGTGTCGCCGCTCCCGTACACGCTGCCGAAGGGGCAGAAGTACGTGGTCGGTGACAAGGTGCCGGGCGAGTACTACTACGCGGTCACCTTCGCCACCGACTCGCACCGGGTCGTGACCGGCAAGGACCTGTACTACGAGATCCAGTACGGCCACCGCGTCGCGTTCGTGCGGGCCGCGGACGTGCGGCTGGTGCCGTCGCAGAAGTAGCCGCGCCTCAGCCCTGCTGGAACAGTTCCGCCGGGAGCGGCTTCAGCAGGGCGTACAGGTCGTCGGTGATGGGGCGGTCCCAGGCGGCGATGGTCACCAGGACGTTGTCGCTGCGGTCGAACTGCACGCAGGAGATCCGGCCCTCGGAGAGCTTGAGGCGGCGCACGATCAGGAGGTTGTCCCCCTGCATGACCGGCATGTCCTCGGTGCCGACGACGGTCACCTCCTCGTCGTTCTCCAGCGCGAGCAGCAGCTGGGCCACCTCGAAGGGGACCTCGCCCTCCTCCACCTCACGAGCCGGGGAGCCCTCGGGCAGATTGCCGATGATCATCGCGGGGCCACGGCCGCCGAAGAGGTCGTAGCGCAGGAAGACACCCTGGCAGCTGCCGTCGGGGGCGGGCAGCAGCCCGGCACCCAGATTGCCGGGCCAGTCGCCCGGATCCATGGCCAGGACGTCGAAGTCGGGCCCGGCGGGCGTGGCGCTGCGGCGGCGGAGGAACGACATGCGGCCATGGTACGTGGACAGCGCCGTCCGGCGACCGCCGGGAGGGACACGGTTCGCCCTCAGGACGCGCTTCGCGGCCGGCTGTCGCGCGGCCGACGACGACCGGTTCTCCCGCCACCGCGGACGCGGCGCCGGCCCCGGCCCCCGTCACGCCTCGGCCGGTGCCGGCCGATGGCGGCCGACGGCGGCGCTTCGCCGGGCTCCCGGGTACGGCCCTGACCGGACCGGGGAGAGTGCCCGACGCCGTCCGGGGCGCCTCCCCGGGGCATGGCCCCGGAAGGCGTACGCGTTCGCGCGTCCGGTCCCGGACGCGACCCCCGGTTCCGGTACCGGCCACCCCGGCCGACACCGGGCTCAGGTCAGATCGAACTCCCCCTCCCGCGCCCCCGATACGAACGCGCCCCACTCGGCGGGCGTGAAGATCAGGGAAGGGCTCTGTGGGCGGCCACTGTTGCGCATCGCGATGAATCCCTCGACGAAGGCGATCTGGACATCCCCCCGCCCCCGGCTGGTGGACTGCCACTCGGCGCTGCTGAGGTCCAGCTCCGGCTTGTCCCAGCCCGTGAGCGGCTGCTGCTGGATGGTGCTCTCGGCCACGTCCGTGCTCCTCCCGGTTCGTCGTCCGCGGGTCAGCCTAGCGAGCGGTTCCGAACGCCGACAGAGCACGTGAGGGGGACCTTTCAGGACTCCGGGGGCCGCGCTCCCACGAGCCACATGGAGAAGAACTGCGAGCCACCTCCGTAGGCGTGCCCAAGGACCTTCCCCGCCCTCTCCACCTGGTGTTCCCCTGCCTGGCCGCGCACCTGGAGCGCCGCCTCCGCGAAGCGGATCATGCCGGAGGCGCCGATGGGGTTGGTGGAAAGGACGCCTCCCGACATGTTGACGGGCAGGTCTCCGTCGAGCTCGGTCACTCCGGCCTCGGTCAGCTTCCAGCCCTCGCCCTCGTCGGCGAAGCCGAGGTTCTCCAGCCACATCGGCTCGTACCAGGAGAACGGTACGTACATCTCGACGGCGTCGATGTCCCGGCGCGGGTCGGTGATCCCGGCCTGCCGGTAGACGTCGGCGGCGCAGTCCTTGCCGGCCTGCGGCGACACGGCGTCCTTGCCGGCGAACAGGGTCGGCTCGCTGCGCATCGCTCCGCCGAGCATCCAGGCGGGCGGCCGGGGCGCGCGGGCGGCTCCGGCCCGGTCGGTGAGGATCATCGCGCAGGCGCCGTCGGAGGAGGGGCAGGTCTCCGAGTAGCGGATCGGGTCCCAGAGCATGGGCGAGGCCTGGACCTTCTCCAGGGTGATGTCGTGCTCGTGGAGGTGGGCGTAGGGGTTCTTCAGCGCGTTGCGCCGGTCCTTGTACGCCACCAGCGAGCCGACGGTGTCGGGGGCGCCGCTGCGCCGCATGTACGCCCGTACGTGCGGCGCGAAGAATCCGCCCGCCCCGGCGAGCAGGGGCTGCTGGAAGGGGACCGGCAGGGACAGTCCCCACATGGCGTTGGACTCGGACTGCTTCTCGAAGGCGAGGGTCAGCACGGTGCCGTGCACCCGGGCCGCCACGAGATTGGCGGCGACGAGCGCGGTGGACCCGCCGACGGAGCCCGCCGTGTGCACCCGCAGCATCGGCTTGCCCACCGCGCCGAGCGCGTCGGCGAGGTACAGCTCGGGCATCATGACGCCCTCGAAGAAGTCGGGGGCCTTGCCGATGACGACGGCGTCGATGTCGGCCCATGTCAGCTCCGCGTCCCGCAGCGCGCTGCGGGCGGCTTCCCGGACCAGTCCGGCGATCGAGACGTCCCGCCGGGCCGCGACGTGCTTGGTCTGGCCGATGCCGACGACGGCCACGGGCTCCTTGCTCATCGCGGTTCCCCTTCGAGTACGGCGACCAGGTTCTGCTGCAGACACGGGCCGGAGGTGGCGTGGGCGAGGGCGCGGTCGGACTCGCCCCGGTGGATGCGGGCGGCGGCCTCGCCGATGCGGATGAGGCCGGCGGCCATCATCGGGTTGGCGGCGAGGGCGCCGCCGGACGGATTGACGCGGACGTCGTCGCCGAGCTTCAGCGCGGTGCGCAGGACGACCTCCTGCGCGCTGAACGGCGCGTGCAGCTCGGCGGTGTCCACGGGCCGTTCGAACGCGCCGGCCTTCTCGGCGGCCAGCCGGGTGGACGGCGACTCGGTCAGGTCGCGCACGCCGAGGGCGTGGGCCTCGATCCGGTGGTCGATGCCCCGGATCCAGGCGGGCCGCTCGCACAGCTCCCGGGCCCGCTCCCCCGCGGCGAGGATCACGGCGGCGGCGCCGTCGCCGATCGGCGGGCAGTCTCCGGTGCGCAGCGGCCGTACGACATAGTCCCCTTGCGGCACCGAACCGCGCAGCTGCGCATGGGAGTTGGCGGTGGCGTCCTGCCGGCTGCGGGCCCCGATCGTGGCGAGGGCGCTCTCGTCGGTGGCGCCCGCGTCGATCAGTGCCTGCGCCTGGAGGGCGGCGAGGGCGACGGAGTCGGGCCACAGCGGGGCGACGTAGTACGGGTCCAGCTGGCGGGTGAGCACGTCGCGCAGGGAGCCGGGCGAGGACTTGCCGTACGAGTAGACGAGCGCGGTGTCCGCGTCGCCGGCGAGCAGCTTGGTCCACGCCTCGTAGAGGGCCCAGGCGCCGTCCGTCTCGACGTGGGACTCGGAGATGGGGGGCCAGGCGCCGACGCCGTCGAGGGCGAGGGTGAAGGAGAAGGCGCGGCCGGCGAGGTAGTCGCTGGAGCCGGAGCAGGTGAAGCCTATGTCGGCGGTCTTCAGGCCGGTCCGGTCCAGGACGCTGTGCAGGACCGGCATGAGCATCTCGACCTCGGAGAGCTCGTCGGTGGTGCGCAGGACGTCGGTCTGCGCGAAGGCCACCACCGCGATGTCCCTGGTCATAGCAGCTCCTTGTAGGCGTCGTAGTCCGCGTCGGGTTCGCCGGTCGGCCGGTAGTGGTCGGGGTAGCGGGCGCCTTCCGTCCACACGGGTTCGACGCGCAGTCCCATGCGCACCTGGTCGTAGGGGATGCCGCCGATGCGTCCGTGCAGCGCGAGGCCGGCGCCGTCCAGGGCGATGTGGGCATAGACGTAGGGCACCTCGATGTCGAGGTTCTTCGCCTTGATGTTGACGATGCAGAAGGTGGTGACGGTCCCGCGCGGTCCGACCTCGACCTGCTCGGCGGTCGGGAGGCCGCAGGTGGGGCAGGCCCCGCGGGGCGGGACGTACACCTTGCGGCAGGAGGGGCAGCGCTCGCCGACGGTGCGCCGGGTGGAGAGCCCGGCGATGTAGGCGGACTGGGCACGGCCGGGCGAGTAGGTGTAGTCGAGCCGGGCGTGGGCGACGATGCCGGTGACCGGGTCCGCGAACTCGGCGGCGCCGCCCGTGGGTTCGCCCGGTTCACCGTCGTACGGCTCGAAGCAGGCGATGTCGGTGATGGCGCCGGTGCGTTCCCCGGCCCAGCGGATCCGGACCCGCATTCCGGTGCGGACGGCGTCGGGGCCGGGGGCGTCGAGGGCGTGCAGGAGGGCGGTGTCGGCGCCGTCGAGGCGGACCAGGACCCAGGCGAAGGGGGTGGTGAGGGGCTGGCCGCGGCGGGGCGCGTGGTTCCAGGCCCAGGTGGTGACCGTGCCGGTGGCGGCGACCTCGACCACATCGTGGATCTCGTCGGCGGTGACGGGGTCGTACTCGACGGGCGGTACCAGGGTGCGGCCGTCGGAGGCCCGCACCCCGAGGACGACCCGCTCCCGCAGACCGGTGAGAAAGGCGCTCTGCACGGGACCGAGGGAACGGGTGAAGGGGAACTCGACGACGAGGGGTGCTTTCAGGACTTCGGGCATCGGGGCTGCCTCCTCGGGAAGCCGACGTCGGCGGAAGCGCCCGGCATGGGCGCGGGGCGGATACCTGTGCGGCTCCACCGCGTGGGCGCGACCAGCCACGACGGACCCGCGGTACGGCGAACGGCGCTTGTCACCGCTCACCCGGCGGTGCGCTACGCGCGTTTGTACAGCGGCGGTCGTTTCTCCGCGAAGGCGCGGGCACCCTCCCTGGCGTCGGCGGTGTCGAACACCGGCCAGCCTCGGGCGAGTTCGGCGGCGAGCCCCTCGGTCTCGGTCAGCTCGGCGGTCTCGTACACGGACGCTTTCACGGCCTCCACGGCGAGCGGTCCGCACGCGTTGACCCGTTCGGCGATCTCCAGCGCCTTCTCCAGTGCCGTGCCGTCGGGGACGACATGCCCGACCAGCCCGACGCCGGCCGCCTCGCGGGCGGTGTAGGACCGGCCGGTGAGCAGCATCTCCAGGGCGTGGGTGCGCGGGATCTGGCGTTGCAGCCGGACCGTCGAGCCGCCGATCGGGAAGAGACCGCGTTTCACCTCGAAGAGGCCGAAGGTGGCGGACTCGCCTGCGACGCGGATGTCGGTGCCCTGGAGCATCTCCGTGCCGCCCGCCACGCAGTACCCCTCGACGGCTGCGATCACCGGCTTGCGGGGGCGGTGGTGGCGCAGCATCGCCTTCCAGTGCAGGTCGGGGTCGGCCTTGAGCCGGTCGCGGTACTGCTCGCCCTCCATGCCCCGGCCGGCCAGGGCCTTGAGGTCCATTCCGGCACAGAAGGAGCCGCCCGCGCCGGTGAACACGATCGAGCGGACCGAGTCGTCCTCGTCGGCCTCGAGCCAGCCGTCGTACAGGCCGACGAGCATGGCGATCGAGAGCGCGTTCCTGGCCTCCGGCCTGTTGAGCGTGAGCACCAGTGTGGCGCCCTCGCGCCGCACGGTGAGGTGTTCGGTACCGCCCATCACAGATCTCCCCTCGGAAAGAACGAGAACAGGTTGCAGGAGGCGTGATGGCAGTTCAAGGGTTTTCTGACAGTCAGTCAGATTTATTGGCGTGAGCCCTTCCCACTTGCCGCGCCCTTTGCTCAGATGACCGACGAACCGTCAGGGAACCAGGTCCCCGGTCAGGAGGAGCGGTGGAGTACAACATTGCCGACCTGTTCGAGTCGGTCGTCGACGTGGCGGCGGACCGCGAGGCGCTCGTGTACGTCGACCACCCCGGCACGGGCGCGGAGCGCCGTCTGACGTACGCGGAACTGGACGCCGCGGCCAACCGCATCGGCCACCACCTCCTCGACAGCGGGATCCGCCCCGGCGAGCACCTCGGCCTGCATCTGTACAACGGCGTCGAGTACCTGCAGACCGTACTGGGCTGCCTCAAGGCACGGATCGTGCCGGTCAACGTCAACTACCGCTACGTGGAAGAGGAGTTGGTCTACCTCTACCGGGACGCGGACCTGGTGGCACTGGTCTTCGACGCGGAGTTCACGGACCGGGTGGCGGCGGCCCTGCCGCAGACACCGGCGCTGCGGCACCTGATCCGGGTGGGGCCGCCGGGTGAGGGCACCACCTCCTTCGCGGAGGCCGAGGCGAGCGGCTCCCCCGAGCGCGGGTTCCCGGCCCGCTCGGGCGACGACCAGTTCATCATCTACACCGGCGGCACGACCGGCCTGCCCAAGGGCGTGATGTGGCGTCAGGAGGACCTGTTCTTCTCGGGCCTCGGGGGCGGATCACCGACCGGAGAGCCGGTGAAGAAGCCGGAGGAGATCGCCGAGCGGGTCGCCGCCGGCGGTACGGGAATCACCTTCTTCCCCACCCCTCCGCTGATGCACGGCACCTCCACCCTCACCGCCTTCATCGGCTTCAACTTCGGTCAGCGTGTGGTGATCCACCGCAAGTTCGTGCCCGAGGAGGTACTGAGGACGATCGAGAAGGAGAAGGTCACCAGCATCTCCCTGGTGGGCGACGCGATGCTGCGGCCGTTGATCGACGCCCTGGAGGGCCCGCTGCGCGGCACCGACTGCTCGTCGGTGTTCAGTGTGTCCTCGTCCGGGGCGATCATGTCGGACACCGTCCGCCGGCAGTTCCGGGCGCTGATGCCGAACGCGATGCTGCTGAACAACTTCGGCTCCTCGGAGTCCGGTTTCAACGGCACGGCGACGGAGGACTCGGGGCCCGAGCGCGGCTTCCGCGTGCGCGTCAACTCCCGGACCCGGGTGGTCGATCCGGCCACCCACGAGCCGGTCGCCGCGGGTGAGGTCGGACGGGTGGCCCAGCGCGGTCACGTCCCCCTCGGCTACTACAACGACCCCGCGAAGACGGCCGAGACCTTCTTCCGCAAGGACGGCGAACGCTGGGTGCTGCTCGGTGACATGGCGACCGTCGACGAGGAGGGCGTGGTCGTCGTCCTCGGGCGCGGCTCGCAGTGCATCAACACCGGGGGCGAGAAGGTCTACCCCGAGGAGGTCGAGCAGGCGCTGAAGTCCCATCCGGACGTGTACGACGCCCTGGTGGCCGGGGTTCCGGACCCGACGTGGGGCAGTCATGTGGCGGCGGTCGTGCAGGTGCGCGACGGTGCCGCGGCGCCCTCGCTCGAGGACATCCGCAGTCACTGCCGCTCCCGGCTGGCCGGCTACAAGATCCCGCGTCAACTGGTCGTCACCGAGTCCATCCGCCGCTCGCCGAGCGGGAAGGCGGACTACCGGTGGGCGCGGGAGGTGGCGGTCGCCGAGGACCGGTGACCTGACGTGACCCGACCTGCCCGGACGCCGTTCCCGGGGCTTCGGTGCCAGGGGATCAGCTCCAGGGTGTGACCGTCAGCCGGACGCTCGCCCCCTGGCCCAGGATCGGCGCCGCCGTCCCGGGAAGGGCGATGTGGGCCTGCCAGACGCCGCTGGCAGGGTCCTCGTCGCCGCACGGCGTGCCGGTGGGCCGGTGCTCCCAGATGGCGCCGGGGAGGTCCGAGTTCCAGACGGCCCAGACGCCCGGGCCCGCTTGTGCGGGGCCGACGTCGACGACCAGGACGTCGGCGAAGTCCGCGGTCTGTTCGAGGTGGTCGGCGAAGCGCAGTATCCCGCCCCGCTCCTGCAGGGACAGGACCCGCAGGTGCAGTGCGTAACGCAGCGTGGGACTGTCCGGGGGCCGGGGCGCCTCGCTGTTGAGGAACGTCACCGCCAGCGGGACGGGATCCGCGGCCGTGCCGTCGCCGCGCGGCTCCGGCAGCTGGATCGGGCACCAGTGGGCGGCCAGCTGTTCGTGCATCACACTGGGCAGGCCGCGCACGGCGAGTCGCACCTCGGCCTGCCAGCTGGTTCCACGGCCGTCGCCGGGCAACCGCAGGCCGACCAGGTCGGCCTGGACCCGCAGGTCCCCGAAGAGGAAGCGCTGCAGGTTCTGGTAGCCCTCCTCGGAGTTGACGAGTCCGTAGCCCCCGCTGTGACTGCGGTGCACGAACGCCCGCTGCGCGCCCGGCACCTGGGCGTTGTCGATCTGCACCAGCCCGTCGCTGCGCACGCCGACGGCTCGCGCGGACAGGCCGTGGGCGACGTCGTAGTCGGCGGGGTCCGTGCCCACCAGACAGAAGACCCGGTGCAGCGGGAAGGTGTCCTCGGGCATCTCCCGCGGGTCCCAGTTCCCAGGGGGGCCGCCGTCCTTGCGCAGGGCGTCCGGGGTGAGGTACTCGTACATGCGCCGGGGGGCGAAGATGTCGGCGCCGCTGATGCCGGTGACGTCCATCAGCCGCTCGAAGAGGCCGGACCCGACGTCGAAGGCGATGCCTCCGTGCGGGGTGCCGTAGGTGAAGAACTTGTCCACGTGGTCCGCCGGGTCCTCGCCCTCGTCGGAGAGGATCTTCTGGATCAGGCAGCGGCAGACGAGGCCGCCCATCGAGTGGGCCACGAGGTGGACCCGTGGCGCGCCGCTCTTCTCCTTGAGTCTCCTGACGAGGCGGAGCAGGTCCCGGGCCGCGTCCTCCAGGCGGAACTCCCTGGGTTTCGTGGTCCAGGTGCTCGCCGAGGCGTCGTAGAAGCGGTGGATCCAGATGCTGCCGGACGGGATCTCGTCATGGGTGTCCAGGTACGTCTCCTGGCCGCCCCGCACCAGGATCTGGTAGCCCTCGTCGAGATGCAGTCGCAGCAACGGGCTCTCGAACTGGTGGAACGCGGGCTTGTCGTCCGGTCCGACGCGCACATGCGTCGAACCCTCGTTGAACCCGTAGAAGGGGTCCTGGACGGCGTTGTTGATCCCCGAGGTGTCGCCCGCGTATCCCCTCACGTACACGATGGGGAGCTTCGGCTGGTCGGGCATGGCCCACTCCGCGGCTCGTACGGGTCGGAAGGCAACGGTTCGCTGGTGGAGGCACCCTCAGTTTATTCGGGCGGCTTCGAACCGGCGACCGGGACGCCGTCGAGGAAGGCGAGGGTGCGTCCGGCGAACCACCGCGGGTCGTCCAGCCACGGATAGTGGCCGGCACCGGGCTGTACGGCGAACTCGGCGTTCGGGAACGCGTCGGCGACGAGCCGGGCCAGTTCGGGCCGGGGTCCGCCGTCCACCTCGCCGGCCAGCACGAACACGGGGGCGGTCACCTTCGCGAGGGCGGTGCGCAAGGCAGGCGGGTCGAAGGTGTCAGGGCCGAAGAAGCGTTCCTCCGCCTCGGCGTTGGTCTGCTCGTCCGTGGCGGCTTCGAGGGCGCGGGCGGTGTCGTCCCACCGGCCGTGGAAGAAGGCCGCGACGACGGACCAGTCGGGATCGCCCTCGCCCGCGAGCCACGCCTCGAACGCGGGGAACGCGGCGGCGAACCACGGTTCGTCCTCGCGCAGCCGCGCCGCCGTCAGCCGGTCCCCGACCGGGGCCGGCCGGCCCAGCGCCCACGGCGTCGCGGTGATCAGCGCGAGCCGGGACACCCGGTGCGGAAACCGGGCCGCGTACAGCAGTGCGAGGCTGCCGCCCGCCGAGTGGGCCAGCACGTCGATCCGCTCCCGTCCGAGACGGACGCGCAGTGCCTCGACGTCGTCGACCTGGCGGTCGCAGCGGTACGTCGCCGGGTCGACCGGGACGGCGGAGTCCCCGGTGCCGCGCAGGTCGAGGAGTACCAGCCGGCGGTGGGCGGCGAGACCGCCGAGGTCGCCGAGGTAGGCGGAGGCGCGCATGGGACCGCCGGGCAGCACGACGAGCGGCTCGCCCTCTCCCCACACGTGGTAGGCGAGTTGAGTCCCGTCCGGCGCGGTGAAGGTCGGCATGCCCCGATCTTCGGCGGCGGCCACGCCGGCCCGCAACAGGGTTCTCCCGGGCGAAATGCGAGACCGCCCTCTTGCCCGCGGCCCGTGGGCCTGGATTACTGATCCCGAGGAAGATCGACCGAATGACCGGTCGCCCGTATTGGCACGGTTCGGCGAGGGTGACGAGGGAGAAAGCCCCATGACGGACGCGAGGAATCCGCTGGACGAGGGCGAGCGCCTGGACGAGGACGCCCTACGCGCCCTGCAACGGGAGCGTCTGCGGGCCTCGCTGCGCCACGCCTACGCCAACGTGCCGTTCTACCGCGAGTCCTTCGACAAGGCCGGCGTCCACCCCGACGACTGCCGCGACCTCGGCGACCTGTCCCGCTTCCCCTTCACCACCAAGGACGACCTGCGCGCGCACTACCCGTACGGGATGTTCGCCGTTCCCCGGGACCGCGTCCGTCGCATCCACGCCTCCAGCGGCACCACCGGCCGACCGACGATCGTCGGCTACACGGACGCCGACCTGTCCATGTGGGCGGACATGGTGGCCCGTTCGATCCGCGCCGCGGGCGGCCGTCCCGGTGACACCGTCCATGTCGGCTACGGCTACGGCCTGTTCACCGGCGGCCTCGGCGCCCACTACGGCGCCGAACGCCTCGGCTGTACGGTGATCCCCGCGTCCGGCGGCATGACGTCCCGTCAGGTCCAGCTGATCCAGGACCTCGGGCCGCGGATCATCATGGTCACCCCGTCCTACATGCTCACACTGCTCGACGAGTTCGAACGCCAGGGCGTCGATCCGCGCTCCACCTCGCTGCGGGTGGGCGTCTTCGGCGCGGAGCCGTGGACCGAACGGATGCGCCAGGAGATCGAGGAACGGTTCGCGATCGACGCCGTCGACATCTACGGACTGTCGGAGGTGATCGGTCCCGGGGTGGCGCAGGAGTGCGTGGAGACGAAGGACGGCCTGCACATCTGGGAGGACCACTTCCTTCCCGAGATCGTCGACCCGATCACCGGCGAGGTGCTCCCGGAGGGCGAGGAGGGCGAGCTGGTCTTCACCTCGCTCACCAAGGAGGCGATGCCGGTCGTCCGCTACCGCACCCGTGACCTGACCCGTCTGCTGCCGGGCACGGCACGCGTCTTCCGGCGGATGCGGAAGGTGACCGGCCGCAGCGACGACCTGGTCATCCTGCGCGGAGTGAACCTCTTCCCCACCCAGATCGAGGAGATCGTGCTCCGCACCCCGGGCGTGGCGCCCCACTTCCAGCTCCGGCTGACCCGTGAGGGCCGCCTCGACGCCCTCACGGTCCGCGCGGAGGCCCGCCCCGACGCCACCCCCGAGGACCGCGACACGGCCGCACGCGCCATCGCGGTGGCCGTGAAGGACGGCATCGGTGTGTCGGTGGCCGTCGAGATCGTCGACCCGGAGTCGCTGGAGCGTTCGGTGGGCAAGATCAAGCGGATCGCGGACCTGCGCCCGCGGGAATCATGACGGCGGCGGGGAGCAGGACGGCCGCGGAGGTCATGAGGTACCGAAAGCCAAGAGGTACCTGAAGTCATGAGGTACCTGGAGTCATGAGGTATCGGCAGTCATGAAGTCCGTGCCGTCATGAGGCGAACCGCTCGCGCAGTTCCCGCTTCAGGATCTTGCCGCTGGCGTTGCGTGGCAGCTCGTCCACGAACAGAACCCGCTTCGGTGCCTTGAAGTGGGGGAGGTTCTCGCGGGCGTGGGCGATGAGTTGCTCCTCGGTGACCTCGCCGCGCGGGACGACGACGGCCGTGATCGCCTCGATCCACTTCTCGTCGGGCAGGCCGATCACGGCGGCCTCGGCCACGCCGTCATGGGTGTACAGCGCGTCCTCGACCTGACGGGAGGCGACCAGTACGCCACCGGAGTTGATGACGTCCTTCACCCGGTCGACGATCGTGAAGTAGCCGTGGGTGTCGCGCACGGCGAGGTCCCCGGAGTGGAACCAGCCGTCGCGGAAGGCCGCGGCGGTCTCCTCGGGCTTGTCCCAGTAGCCCTCGCACAACTGCGGGGACCGGTAGACGATCTCGCCGGACGTGCCGTCGGGGACGTCCTCGCCGTTCTCGTCGACGACCCGGGCGTCCACGAACAGGACCGTGCGCCCGCAGGAGTCCAGCCGGCCCTTGTGCTCGTCGGGGGCGAGGACCGTGGCCAGCGGGCCGATCTCGCTCTGGCCGAAGCAGTTGTAGAAGCCCAGCCCGGGCAGGCGTTCGCGCAGCCGCTCCAGGACGGGCACCGGCATGACCGACGCCCCGTAGTACGCCTTGCGCAGCCCGCTCAGGTCGCGGGTCGCGAAGTCGGCGCGGTTGGCGAGGGCGATCCACACGGTCGGCGGTGCGAAGAGGCTGTCGACGCGGTCCGCCTCGACGAGGTCGAAGAGACGGTCGCCGTCGGGCGCGTCCAGAATGATGTTCGTGGCGCCGATCGCGAGGTACGGCAGCAGGAACACGTGCAGCTGCGCCGAGTGGTACAGCGGGAGGGAGTGCGCGGGACGGTCTCCGGCGCTCAGGTCGAGGGCGGTGATCGCGCTCAGGTACTCGTGCACCAGGGCTCGGTGGGTCATCATCGCGCCCTTGGGCAGAGCGGTGGTGCCCGAGGTGTAGAGCAGCTGGACCAGGTCCTCGGCGCGCGGCTCGGGGCCGTCGTACGCGGGGGTGGCGGGCAGTCGGGCGAGGAGTGAGCCGTCGGTGTCGCGCAGGGCCAACTGCCGCGTACCCCCGGGAAGTCGTCCGGCCAGGTCCGGGTCGGCGAGGACCAGGGCGCTGCCCGACTGGCGGACGATGTACGCCAGGTCCTCGCCGGTCAGGTTCTGGTTGACGGGGACGTGCACCAGGCCCGCGCGGGCGCAGGCGAGGAAGGCGATGAGGTAGGCGTCGGAGTTGTGCCCGTAGGCGCCGACCCGGTCGCCGGGCGCGAGACCCTCGCCGAGCAGGACGCCCGCCGCGCGCGAGACGGCCTCGTCGAGTTCCTCGTAGGTCCAGGTGCGGTCGCGGTACTCCACCGCGACCCGCGCGGGGGTGCGGCGGGCGCTGCGCCGCAGCACCCCGTCGACCGTGCTGCCATGTCCGGGCGTCATGACCAATGATCCTCGGGTGGCGAACGGGGCAGGTCAAGTCGCCCGGCGCGGGGCCCGCGGACCACCCGCCGCCGGCGTATCCGCTGTCCGGCGTACCCGCCGCCGGCGCGGCGCCGGCGGCGGGTGCTCGTGGACCGCGCTCACACGGGGCGCGTGCGGCCCTCCCAGTACGGCTCCCGCAGCCGCCGCTTGTAGAGCTTGCCGTTGGGGTCACGGGGCATGTCGGTGATGAAGTCGATGCTCCTGGGACGCTTGTAACCGGCCAGCCGGTCGGCGCAGTGGTCGAGGAGGGCGGCGGCGAGGGCGGGTCCCGGCTCGTGACCGGGGGCCGGTTCGACCACGGCCTTCACCTGCTCGCCCCAGTCGTCGTGCGGGATGCCGAAGGCTGCGGCGTCGGCGACGGCGGGGTGGGCGAGCAGCGCGGACTCGATCTCGGCGGGGTAGATGTTGACGCCACCCGAGATGATCAGGTCGATCTTGCGGTCGCGGAGGAAGAGGTAGCCCTCCTCGTCGAGCACACCGAGGTCGCCGACGGTGAAGAAGTCGCCGATGCGGTTCTTCCGCGTCTTGTCCTCGTCCTTGTGGTAGGCGAAGCCGCCGGTCGTCATCTTCATGTAGACGGTGCCGAGTTCACCGGCCGGCAGCCGTTCGCCCTCGTCGTCGAAGATCGCCAGCTCGCTGATGGGCCAGGCCTTCCCGACCGTGCCGGGCTTCTTCAGCCAGTCCTCGGCCGTGGCGAAGGCTCCGCCGCCCTCGCTGGCCGCGTAGTACTCCTCCACACAGGTGCCCCACCAGTCGATCATCGCCCGCTTCACATGGTCGGGGCAGGGCGCGGCGCCGTGGATGGCGTGCCGCATGGACGACACGTCGTAGCGGGCCCGGACGTCCGCCGGGAGGGCCAGCAGGCGGTGGAACTGGGTCGGCACCATGTGGGTGTGCGTGCACCGGTGGGTGTCGATGAGGCGGAGCATCTCCTCCGGCGTCCACTTGTCCATCAGGACCAGCGGATGGCCGATGTGCAGGGCCGCGGCCGCGAACTGGAGCACCGCCGTGTGGTAGAGCGGCGAACAGACGAGATGTACGTTTCCGTCGAACGGCCGGACGCCGAAGATGCCGAGGAATCCGCCGAGGTAGGCCTCTTCGGGCAGCTTGCCGGGCAGCGGACGGCGAATGCCGCGTGGGCGGCCGGTGGTGCCCGAGGTGTAGTTCATGACCCAGCCGAGGGTGCGGTCGGCGGGCGCCGACTCCGGTTGCCCGTCGAGGAGTTCGGCGTACGGCCGGAAGCCCTCGACCTGGCCGACGGCGTACCGGTGGGTGGCGGGCAGAGCGGCCTCGTCGGCGGCCCGGCGCGCCTGGTCGGCGAACCGCTCGTGCGCGAGGAGGACCTTGGCGCCGGAGTCGGAGACGATCCAGGCGATCTCGGGGCCCACCAGGTGGTGGTTGACCGGGACGAGATAGAAACCGGCCTGGGTGGCGGCCAGGTGGGCGGTGAAGAACTCGGCCGAGTTCGGCAGGACGACGGCGAAGGCGTCGCCGCGTTCCAGACCTGCGGCGCGCAGGCCGTGCACGAGCCGGTTGGCGGCGGCGTGCAGGCGTCCGGCGGTCCATTCCTCTCCGTCCGGCGCGATCAGGACCGTGCGGTCGGGATCCTGGGCCGCCTGGGCCCAGAAGCCCGCGGGGGGTGTGCTGGTCACATTCCGCTCCTTCCGGCGATGCGGTTGACGCGGTCCACGGCCTGCTCGAAGCCGCGGGTGAGATCGTCGAACACGGCCTGGACGCTGCGGACCTCGTTCATCCGGCCGACGATCTGGCCGACGGGCGTGCCGAGCAGGGGGTCGACCTCGTACTTCTGGATGCGCGAGACGGCCTCGGCGACGAGCAGGCCCTGGAGCGGCATGGGGAGGGTGCCGGGCCCGTCCCCGGCGTCCCACGCGTCGGTCCACTCGGTACGCAGCTGACGTGCGGGTTTCCCGGTGAGGGCGCGGGAGCGGACCGTGTCGCCGGAGCCGGCCGCGAGGAGCTTGCGGGTGAGGGCGGGCGAGTGCAGGTCGGCCTCGGCGGTGGTCAGCCAGAGGGAGCCGAGCCATACGCCCTGGGCGCCGAGCGCGAAGGCGGCGGCGACCTGCCGTCCGCTGCCGATGCCGCCGGCGGCGAGGACGGGCAGGGGGGCGACGGCGTCCACGGCTTCCGGGGTGAGCACCATGGACGCGATCTCACCGGTGTGGCCGCCGGCCTCGTAGCCCTGTGCGACCACGATGTCGATGCCCGCCTCCTTGTGCTTCAGCGCGTGCCGCGCGCTCCCTGCGAGCGCGGCGACGAGCACGTTCCGCTCGTGGGCCCGGGCGACGATGTCGGCGGGCGGCGAGCCGAGGGCGTTGGCCAGCAGCCGGATCGGGTAGTCGAAGGCGACGTCCAGCTGACTGCGGGCGACCTGTTCCATCCAGCCGGTGATCCGCCAGCCGGACGCCTCGCCCTCGGCCAGCTCGGGCACCCCGTACTTGGCGAGGGTGTCCCGCACGAACTGCCGGTGACCCTCGGGGATCATCGCCTCGACGTCGGCCTCGGTGACGCCCTCGACCTTCTTGGCGGGCATGACGACGTCGAGCCCGTAGGGCCTGCCGTCGACATGGGCCTCGATCCAGTCGAGGTCGCGTTTGAGGTCGTCGGGTGCGGTGTAGCGGACCGCGCCGAGCACACCGAAGCCGCCGGCGCGGCTGATGGCCGCGGCGACGGCGGGAAACGGCGTGAAGCCGAAGACGGCGTGCTCGACTCCCAGTTGCTTGCTCAGCTCCGTCTGCATGGGCGCAGGATGCCGCAGCCGGTGCGACGACGGAAGCCTCTTTCTGATACTCCGTCAGATTCCTTGGGTGCGTCGTGGTGACGTGCCGTCGGCCGGGCGCTCCAGCACCGCCATCGCCGCGTTGTGGCCCGGCACCCCGCTCACCCCTCCCCCGCGCACCGCGCCCGCCCCGCACAGCAGCACGTTGGGGTGCCGGGTCTCCACTCCCCAGCGGCCGGTGCCCTCCTGGGCGTACGGCCAGGCCAGGTCGCGGTGGAAGATGTTGCCGCCGGGCAGCCCGAGGTCGCGTTCCAGGTCCAGCGGGGTCCTCGCCTCGATGCAGGGGCGGCCTTCGGCGTCGGTGGCCAGGCAGTCGGCGAGAGGTTCGGCGAGGTGGGCCTCGAGCTGGGCGAGGGTCGTCCGCAGGAGCTCCTCTCGCACGGCGTCGTTGTCCCGCGCGAACAGCCGGGCGGGCGTGTGCAGGCCGAACAGGGTCAGCGTCTGGTAGCCCCGCGCCACCAGGTCCGGTCCGAGGATGGTGGGGTCGGTCAGGGAGTGGCAGTAGATCTCGGAGGGCGGGGCGGCGGGCAGCTCACCGGCGGCCGCCTGGGCGTGGGCGGCGGCGAGCTGCTCGTAGCCCTCGGCGATGTGGAAGGTGCCGGCGAACGCCTCGCGCGGGTCGACGGAGCTGTCCCGCAGCCTCGGCAGTCGGGTGAGCAGCATGTTCACCTTGAGCTGGGCGCCCTCGGCGGGGGTGGGCGGCTCGTCGCCGGTGAGGGCGGCGAGCGCTTGCGGGGAGGCGTTCACCAGGACGTGCCGGGCCTCGGCGACGCCCTCACCCTCGGCGGTGCGGTAGCTGACCTCCGCCGTGCGGCCGTCCGTGTCGATGCGTACCGCCTCGTGCCCGGTGGCCAGGACGGCGCCCGCGTCCCGGGCGGCGGTGGCGAGGGCGTCGGTCAGGGCGCCCATCCCGCCGACCGGGACGTCCCAGCCGCCGGTGCCGCCGCCGATCACGTGGTAGAGGAAGCAGCGGTTCTGCTTCAGGGAGGGGTCGTGGGCGTCGGCGAAGGTGCCGATGAGGGCGTCGGTCAGGACCACGCCCCGCACCAGGTCGTCCGCGAAGCGCTCCTCGACGGCGATACCGACGGGCTCCTCGAACAGGGTCCGCCAGGCCTCCTCGTCGTCGACGCGGCGGCGCAGCTCGTCCCGGGTGGGCAGGGGTTCGGTGAGGGTGGGGAAGACCCGCTGGGCGACGCGCCCTGTCATGCCGTAGAAGCGCTCCCAGGCCGCGTACTCGCGCTCGCTTCCGGTCAGCCGGGCGAACGCCCGGCGGGTGCGCTCCTCGCCGCCGCCCACGAGCAGCCCGGTGGACCGCCCGCCGCGCTCGACGGGGGTGTACGAGGAGATGGTGCGGCCCTGGAGCCGGAAGTCCAGCCCCAGGTCCCGCAGGATCTTCCTCGGCAGCAGGCTGACCAGGTACGAGTAGCGTGAGAGCCGGGCGTCGACGCCGCTGAACGGCCGGGTGGAGACGGCGGCTCCCCCGGTGTGGTCGAGCCGTTCCAGAACCAGCACGGACCGGCCGGCCCGGGCCAGATAGGCGGCGGCGACCAGACCGTTGTGTCCACCACCGACGATCACGGCGTCGTAGGCACGTCGTCCTGGTCGATCCTCGTGTCCCTGGTATCCCTGGTGACCCTGGTGACCCTGGTGTCCCTCGTGTGCAGGCATGGTTCTTCGTAACACGGGCCGATCAAGGTCGGCCAGAGGCGGTCACGGCCACTCCCGGCCACCGCAGCCGAACCGCGAGGAAGGTCGGCGTGCGGTGGGTCTTCTCGTACCGACGGGAATCCACCGCCCGCGCCTCCTCGGTGGCCCGCGGCTCCACCAGCGCCTCCAGCACGTACCCGGCCCCGAGCAGCTCCCCGAGGAACGTCTCCAGCGTCATCCGCCGGTAGCTGAGGGCGTGCCCGGTGCCGAACGGCAGGGTGACACGGTCCTCCGTGAAGTACGAGCCTCCGCAGTACCGCCAGTCGCCGGTGGGATGGGTGGTGGACACGAGCAGGGCGCCGCCCGGCCGCAGCACGCGCCGGATCTCGGCGAGCAGTCGTTCCCGGCCTTCGACGTGGTGATAGACCAGCGCCAGCACGGCCAGGTCGAAGGCCCCGTCCGCCAGGAAGGCCAGCGGCTCCTCCAGGTCGTGGCGGTGCAGCTCGGCCCGGTCACCGAGCCGCTCCCGCGCCGCGCGGAGCAGGCTCTCGCTGCCGTCCACGCCGACGACCGTCGCCGCGCCCCGCTCCAGCAACTCGGCTGCGTAGTGCCCCGCGCCGCAGCCCAGGTCCAGCACCCGCAGGCCGCTCACGTCACCTGCCAGCCCCAGCACGGCCGGACGGTCCGTGTAGCTGTTGTAGACGCTCCTCGTGACCTGGGCGGCGAACTCCTCACCCATTTTCCCGTGATACGCGCTCCCGGCTCCCATACGATCATGATGGCCTCAAGTACGTGGCGGTGCACGCATGTTGAATCCGAGGTGGAACGCATGACCATCGAACCGGAGCCCGGGCCCGAACCTCGTCGGACAGCGGCGCTGCTGCTCAACCGGCGTGGTCAGTACCTGCTCCATCTGCGTGACGCGCACAGACCGATCTGCGATCCGGGCACCTGGTCGCTGCCCGGGGGCGCCCGCGAGGGGGACGAGACACCCGAGGAGGCCGTCGCCCGCGAGCTGCTGGAGGAGACGGGGCTCGTTCTCGACGGGCTGACGCGGTACACGGTCGTCGACGACACCATCCAGGTGTTCATCGGCGGTTGGGACGGCGATCCCGCCCGGCTGCCCGTCACCGAGGGCATCATGTTCGCCTTCTTCGACGCGGCCACCACCGCTCACCTGACGATGGCGCCGTGGGCGGCCGAGGTGCTCGCCCGGCACCGCGCCGCACCCGTCGTCCCCCCGGCGCGGCCGCCCGCCCGGCAGACCGTCCTCAACGTCGTCGGCGTCCACCTCTATCTGGAGCACGACGGCAGGATCCTGCTCGGCCTGCGCCACCCCGACTCGCCCTTCGCGCCCCTGCACCACCACTTCCTCGCCGTTCATTAGGCAAGCCGGCTGTCGGCACAGCAGTTGTCGTTAGGCCGAACAAGAGCAGCTTCTGCCCGCGTCGGGGGTCGTCCATGCTCCGTTCGGTCACTGCGATGGCCCTGGCTTTGGAGCTGTCTGTTCGGAGCGAGCAGGTCGCGAGTACTCCCGGCCCGCCGCGAGCTGCAGTTAAGGCTTCCCGATACGGCCTGGCAAGACGACTCACCCGTTCGGGTATTCCGGGCAGCGAACCTTGGCCATTAGCGGCGCTGGCGGATGAGCTGCCGATCGAACCGGCCCAGCTGGAGCGGGCTGCGGCACCGGCACCCGGCGCGGTCGTTCCGGTGCACGGCGGACGTTGGTGATTCGGCTGGATTCAACCCCTGGTTTGTCACTCAAGGTGTTGAGTCAAGTACTTTCAGTCATGAAGCCCAGGTGGGACGGCTCCCGCGCATGCGCCGCCCCGTTCGCAGTTGCCGCTGGAACCTATTGACCACCTATGAGGGGCAGGTCCATCGCCATGCAAAAAAGTGCTCTACACGAGGTACTGGAAGGCGACGCCACGGGGTTGATCACCCTTCCGCTGAGCGGGCTGGGACCGGCCGGCGGCGCTGAGCCGCTCCTCCCTGACGGCACATTGCGGTTGGCCCGGGAGGACGGGGACACGGCCCGGCTGTGGGTCTCCGGACGGCTGCCGCTCAAGCTCGGAACCGAACCCGCCATAGGACGGGCTGAGTTCGAGTGTCCGGATGGACAGGTGGCCGGGTTCGCCCTGGCCGTCGCCTTGCCGGGCATCGAGGTGAACGAGATCGCCCGGCTGTACGGATATGCCCTGCCCACGCTGCCCACCCCGCCGGTGACCGGTCTCTCCTTCCGGGGGAACCACGAGGGGTTCACCCTGGCGCTGGGAGGTCTGTCCGCGGACGGCGGCGTTCTGGACCGGAACGGAGCGCAGGCTCTCGTCGTGCCTGTTCCCGGCGGATGTGTCCTTGCCACGCTCTCGGACCTGGCGGCCGGCCAGGTCGAGGCACTGGGCCTGCCGTGCACGGGTTCCTTGCCCGCCGGCCTCTGGCTGGTGCTGCCGGGTGGGAGCGTGGTGCCGGTCAGCGCGCCCCTCCCCATGACTACCGATGCGTCCGGTGCTGCCGACGGGCTCGGCCGCCCCAAGATGGTTTCCGCGCCCGTGCCGTATACGCAGCACGCCTATCCCCGGCTGTCCCCGCGCAGCCGGGCGGTGCCTGTGAAGGACGGCTTCGCGGTGCTCAATCCGCCGAAGCCCACTGGGCCGGGAGTGGCGTGGCTGCCGGGCGGGTCGCTGGATGGCGAGAGCGGCATCGAGGTCGTCTACGAGAAGGACCCGTTGACGATTGCGGGCGCGCTGCAGGTACAGCCGCACGCAGACCCTTATCGAGCAGTGGTCGGCGGACTGCTGACCTTCGCTCTGGGCGGGGGAACGAGCGGAAAGCGCGGGCTGTACGGCATGGGTACGGGCGCCGTGGTCTTCCCTCGCTCCGGAACCGACGCCTCGTTCTTCGGTTTCGCCGCGCTCGGCGCGGAACCGGGCATCGGCATCCCGGCGTTCCGTCTGCGCGGGGTCGCGGCCGGGTTCGGCTGGAACAGCCGCCTGCGTACACCGGGGCTCGGAGATCTGTCCACCTTCCCGTTCCTGCAGGCGCTCCACGACCCTTCGGCGATCGGCGGGGACGAGACCGACCCGGTGCGCATCCTGACCACGCTGACCGGCGGCGCCGATCCGTGGATCACCCCGCGGCAGGGTGAGCTGTGGGCGGCCGCCGGGCTCGCCTTCACCATCGGCGAACTGATCGACGGCAGTGCGATGGCGTTGGTGCAGGCCGGTGCGGACCTCACTGTCGCGCTGCTGGGCACGGCCGGGACGTCGTTCCCGAAGAGCGGTGACAAGAAGTACGCCCGGATCGAAGCCGGCCTTCAGCTGGTGGTCAAGCCGAATGCCGGTGAGCTGACCCTGGCGACCGCCCTCAGCCCGAGTTCCTTCCTCATCGATGAGAACTGCAGACTGCGTGGTGGCGTCGGCCTCAAGATCTGGTTCGGCAACAGCCCGAAGGCCGGTGACTTCGTCTTCAGCGCGGGCGGATACGGCCCCAGTTACCACACCCCCGCGCACTATCCGCAGTTGCCCAGGATCGGCTTCGACTGGTCGCTCGGTGGCGCGGTCACCATTTCCGGGAACGCCTACTTCGCCCTCACCCCACGTGCCGCGATGGCCGGCGGCGGTCTCGATGTGCGCTACAAGTCCGGGGTCGTCAAAGCCTGGTGCACCGCAACGGTCGACGTACTCATCGAGTGGAATCCCTTTTACATCGATGTGGGCATGTCGCTGTCCATCGGGGTCGAAGGCTCGGTCAAGGTGCTTTTCGTACGGATTACCGTACGTCTGGAAGTCGGCGTGACACTCAGAATCTGGGGGCCGCCGACCGGCGGCGAGGCCCGGGTGAAGGTGTGGTTCATCTCCTTCACCATCGGCTTCGGCAAGTCACGGCGCGGATCCGGCGACAAGGAACTGGACTGGCCCGAAACCCGCCGGATGCTGCCCGAGCCGGGTGCCCGGGCACGGCTGCGGCCCGGCGACGGCCTGATCACCGAAGGCGACACCGACAGCCCGGGGAACGGTGACTGGCTGGTGAAGGCGTCCGGGTTCACCTTCGGCACCGACACCCAGGTGCCGCTCAGCCGCATCGAACTCGCCACCCCCGGAAGCGACGAGACCATCGACGGGCGGACCTTCGGCGTCCACCCGATGGGGGTGCGAGGACTCAGCGTCCGCCAGCGCGTCCAGGTCACCCTGGAGGACCAGCGGGTCGACCTCACGGGCTGGAAGCCCGTGCCGCAGTACACCGTGCTGCCGCCGCAGCTGTGGGACGACAGCGGCGACCCCGAGCACGGCGAGGGGCTGGAGAAGCACCTCACCGGAGTGACCCTCACCTCGCCCGAGACCGACTACGGCACATCGACCGGCTACATCGGCGAGGAAACCTTCCAATTCGACCCCAACCACCCGGACGGTGTGGCACCGATGAGCGTCGACGACCGGCCGCTGGTCCCGGGGGCGACGCGGCCCGGCGGGGTCGTCGGCCGGATCGCGGCGACCGTGAACTCCGTCGAACGACAAGCCGCCCGCACCAAGGTGCACGCGCTGATGAACAGCCTGGGCCTGGCCACCGGCGGCGCCCAGGCCGAATTGCCCGGCTACGCCGAGGCGGTGACCAGCCTCTTCACCGCGGAGCCGCTGCTGATCGCTGCAGGCGCCACGACACCTGAGGGAGAGATCTGATGGCGGAGCCCGGACACCGGACACGGTTCTTCGACTACCGGCTGCCCCCGCTGTACGCAGGGCGGCACACCATCACGGTCGACCACACCGTCACCGGTGACGACCGGGTCGGCGACGACCTGCTGCCGAATCTGGAGCAGGTCTTCGAGGTGCGTCAGCCGCGGCTTCAGCTGCTGCCCGGGGATGTCGCAGCCTGCTACCCGCTGCCGGGTGCGGAAGGCGAGTACGCGCAGCTGCTGCCGCACATCACCCTCACCCGGGCCGCTTTCCCCTGGCTCTACATGCTGCGCGGGGCCGTCAAGGGTGCCCCCTGGCTGGCACTGCTGGTCTTCAGGGCCGGCGAACTGCCTGAGGACCCTTCGGCCGTGGGCCAGGTGAAGGTCTCCACAGCCGCCCAACTCGCCGCCGGTCAGGCCGGTGAAGGCCGCCCGCCCGTCTTCGACCCGCAGCTGTATGACGATGAGCGGGAGATGACCGTCACCAGCATCCTGGTGCCGGGCCCACTGTTCACCGCGATCTGCCCGGCCACATACGAACTGGGCATGCTGTCACACATTCGCGAAGGCGGCCCGCCGGACGCCACCCGCGTAGTGGGCGCCGACCCGCCGCCCGACGAGAACGACCTCAAGGCGGTGCTGGTTGCCGGCCGTTTCCCCAGCACCAGCGGCATGCAGGTCGCACACCTCGTCTCGCTCGACGGCTTCGAGGACTATCTGGACAACAGGACTCCGCCCCCCAGTGAGGGGCTGCGGCTGATCTCGTTGCACTCCTGGGCGTTCACCTCGACCGACAACGGGAGAATCGGATTCGGAGCGATCGCCAGACGGTTGGCGGCAGACCCCGATCCGCTGCTGCGCCACGGCCCGCTGCCTGGCTCCTCCGACGTGCCGCTCGCGCTGGCCCTGCTGAAACAGGGCGGCACCGTGCTGCCGCAGAACCTCGAGTCCGGGGAGGCCACGGTCGGCTTCTACCGGGGCCCCTTCACGGCCGCCCCCGCCCACCCGTTGCCGCAGGGCAGGGGCGTCCGGCTGGACTCTGCGGGCGAGGGTCTGGTGTACGTGGAGGACCTGGGCCTGTACGACACGGCGTACGCGGCCGCGTTCAGCCTGGGGCGGGGGCTCGCCCTGGCCGACAGCGAGTTCCGCAGCGCGCTGCTGGCGTTCCGCAAGGCGGCGCGGCAGACGACACGCAGGCTGCTGGCCTTCCCCGAGCTCAGCACCGTCGCCGAGCCGGATGCTGCCGCTGTGGCCGGCACCCGTGTCGCGCAGCGCGCCTTCGACCGGCTGCTGGGGGAGAACGGCCCACTCGCCCGGACGCTCGCCCGGCCGGGCAGCGAGGTCAAGGCCGCAGGCCGGCGGCCGGCGCCACGCGCCGCGGCGCCCGCGCAGCTGAGCTCGACCCGGCTGCGCAGCGGCGTCGCTGACACCTCCATCCGTACGGTGCTGGCCGGAGCCGTCCGGTCACAGCTGGAGCCCGTGAGTGCGTGGCTGACCCGGCTGACGAAACTGGAGATGGTGCCGTTCGGGCACCTCGTGCCCGACGAGGGGTTTCTGCCGCAGGAGTCGCTCAAGTTCTTCCACGTCGACGCCGGATGGATCCACGCGGCAATCGACGGGGCTCTGAGCGTCGGCGTCGGGCACGCCCTGGACGCGGACCTCAACAGCCTGGCGCGGGAGATGCGGGGCACCCCACAGCCCGCATCGGGGGTGCTGATCCGATCCGAGCTCGTGCCCCACTGGCCCCACATCATCATCACCGCGTTCAGCCAGGGTCACGTGATCCAGCCGCTGCGGCAGCAGATCCTCGGCGAGGACCTGCTGATCCTGCTGTACGACGAGGTGGTGGACCGGCTCACCCTCGCCGAGCCGCCGCAGGGCCTGCACTTCGGGCTGAACAACGACGGCACAGAACTGCGTTCCATCGTTCCCCCGGTCGGCCAGGGGCTTGAGGAGTTCCCCTCGGACGGCAGCGGCTACGGGCAGTTCCTGCGCCCCGGCGGACATGACGTCCTCGACATCAAGAACCGTCTCGCCCCGGCACTGGCCGCCGCCCACGGCGTACCGGAACTGACCTCGGCCCAGTTCGCGCTCCAGATGGTCAAGGCCCCGCTGCTCCAGGACTTCCGGCCGGACCCTTCCTTCGCGTCCGCCGGATCCGCCGAGCCCACCGAAGGGACGCTGTAACCCATGGCCCTGAACGACACCCTGGTGGTGCCCGTCGAGGTCGCCGCGTTCGCGGTGAACCCCCAGGTCCGCGACACCGACGACTCCTACGTCATGCACCGCTGGCAGGCCAGCTTCCTCACCTTCGGCTCCCGCAACACCACACCGGAGCCCGACCCGTTCACAAGCCCGGAACCGTGGCGGGACCGCCCGGAGCGGCTCGGCGCCTATGTGATGTGGCAGCTGCCGTCCGCACTGGCACGTGGCCGGGAGACCGATGACGGTATCGGTGACTTCCCACTGGTGCCCAACAGGTGGCTGGTCACCCGCCGCTGGGACGACGGCATCCGCAGCTGGCTGGTCGAGAGCGACCACATCGGCGCCACCGGCACCGTCTCCTCCCTCGACCCGCACACCTCCACCGCCACCCCGACCCGGCTGGGCCGCAAGCACGAGCTCACCGCCACCGCACCCTGGCACGAGCCGGACGAGCGCCGCGAGCCGTTTCTCACCGCCCTGGGCCCCGGCCTGCTGGCCTTCTCCGTCTACCAGCCCTACAACACCGATGTCTTCTCCCTCCACGACACCCTGGACGATGTCACCGCCGACGCCCGGGTCAGCTACCGGGTGATCGGCTGGTACGCCCAGGAGGACAGCGACATCCTGCGGAGCGAGGGGCAGTTCGGCGACCTCATGGACGAGCTGGAGTGGATTCTGCCCTCCGGCTACGGCACCCCGTCGCGCTCCCTGTACGCGGGCACGGTGCTCGGCATCGACTGGAAGCCGGCCGGCCCCGTCCCCCCGCGGGAAAATCCGCATCCCGACGAGGTGGTCGTGGCCATCGGGAACTCCACAGCCGAGGCGTGCGCCGCGCTGGAAGCACACTACGGCGGCACCGGGGCGCTGGACGCGGACGAAACCGAACTGTTCAAAGCGTTCGCGCTGGGCTGCCTGGAGCAGCTTGACCGCTGTGACGGGGCGCTGTTCCCCGAGCGGGCGGCGCAGCATTCGGGCTTCGGCCCGACACCCGGCGGCTTCGCCTGGCGCGTGGTGGACCGAGGTGCAGCAGACACCGCAGGTTCCCTCTCCGCCGTCGAGGCGGCGAGCGAGCGCCGCGCCGAAGCGGACATCGTCGCCGACCTCAACATCAAGCAGCGTGAGCTGCACGCGGAGGAAGGCAAACTGCGGGACGCCCAGGAGTACCTCTTCCACCTCTGGTCGCTGAACAAGCTGCACCAAAAGCCCGCCTTCTTCACCGAGCAGATCGACAGCAAGCTCGACCTCGATGTGGCGGACTCCCCCGCCCACCAGGTCGCCACCCTCACTTCCCGCGTCAACCACTTGCGTACCCAGCTGCCCTGGTCAATGGACCAGGGCGAGCTCGAGACGCAGGCACGCCAGTACGCGGCCGGCCACGGCATGCGCTCGGCCCGGGTCCTGCAGCGCGTCCCCCTCGACCCGTACGAGGAATCCACCGACCCGGTCCTCCTGCTGCGCGGCGCCCGCCTGCACGCCCCCTTGGACCGGGACACGCTTCTCCCATGCCGTACCGAAGAACGCCTGGTCAAGGCCGTTGGGCCGATCACCGAGCTGACCGTGGCCGGGGACGTCGACCGGGTCAACACGGCCGGGCTGCCCGCGCTCGTCCCCAGACTGCTGGCCGAGTTCTTCATCCTGGACCGCGCCCTGGCCCAAGGCGTCGACCTGGGCGGGGCACAGGGAGCACTGCCCGAGTACGGCACCGAACCTTGGAGTCAGCCCTGGCAGCCGCTGTATCTGACCTGGAAGGCCAACTACGTGGCGATTCCCTTCCAGGAGCCGGACGGCACCGAGAACTGGTGGTTCGACTGTGAGGGGCGTTACCGCTGGACGGGCAACGGCACCATCACGCAACGTATCGAGGTCTCCGGCCGGCAGGTCCTCACCCCCACCAGCGGCCACCAGCTGGAGGGCCGGCTCGCCACGTACGCCAACGGCCGCACCGACCTGGACCCGGAGATGATCCGCTCCCTGCGCTCCCAGCTGCGCACGGTTGACCAACTGTCGCAGCGCCTGGACGGGCTGTCCGCACAGATCAGCCAGCGGATCACCGGCTCGGGGCTGCGGCCCGACGGCACGCTCGGCGCGCTCATCGGCGACGGTGACCAGGGAAGGCCACGGCCCGGCAACTACCCCGAGGAGGAATGGGAGGACTGGGAGGACAGCGCCTTCCAGGAACTGCGCTCCGGGCAGATGGAGTTCACCCGCCTCGCCGTCGTCGACCGGTTCGGGCGCGCTGTCAATCTCATCGACAATCCGCGCCACTTCGACTACGCCAGGCCCAATACGTTCGTCCCCGACGCAGAGGTCGGGGAGATCGAACAGGACCGTTTCGCGCAGCTGTCACCACGGCTGCTGCAACCCGGCCGGCTCACCTTCCACTTCGTGGACGACAAGACCGGCCAGGACGTCGATGTCACGCCCGGAGCGAACCCGGTGTGCTCCTGGCTGATCCACAACCGGCTCGACCAGTCGATCGCCTGCTACGGACCCGAAGGCGCGGCGCTCGGCGACATCCGGGAGGTGGTCGGCGCGGGCGGCCGGCGAACCATCGAATGGAACCCTCTGCCCGGCTCACCCATCCTCCACCTCGACGACCTCGCCCCTCTCTCCCCCCACACCCACGGCTTCCTCTGCGGAGTGCGCAGGCAGGGGCCGTCCGGCTTCGACGCGCTGCGCAAATACCTGGACCACGCGCTCGCCGTGATCGACCCGGACGGCCCGGACGACACCTCCCTGGCCTACCTCTTCGGACGCCCCATCGCCCTCGTACGGGCTGAGATCGCCCTGGAACTGAGTGGTCCCGCCCGAAAGGACGTGCACTGGCGCACCATCTTCGACCAGCCCACACCGCAACTGGGCAGCTACCAGTGGCGGGTACGGCTCGGGGAAGCCGCCCAGACCGACGACGGTCTGATCGGATATGTGCGCGGAGACGGCTACGACCATATCGAGACCGCTCTGGAAACCAACGAGGACGGTTACCTCAGGTCGATCGGTACGGGGGAACGGCTGAAGCTGTCGTTCGACGGGACCCGCACCGGGGTGACGCTGCTGCTGGACACGCGGGCGGCGGTGCACGCGACGACCGACCTCCTACCGGTGCGCTCGGTATTCGTACCGCAGGAATTCACCGACAAGGCGCTCGCAGCCATGGCGGTGGCCTTCCGAGCGGGCCCCATGCTCGCCCCGGTCGAGCCGGGAACCTCCGGACCGGACACCGTGCTGGCCCCGCACCCGGCAACGGCCATCGGCGCCTGGTCATGGACCGAACGGGAGGGCGACAACTGGCCCCGTTCACCCATGTCCGCACCCGACCCCACCACTTGGCCCCAGGGAACCCGGCCCCGGATCCGCACCGGATTCATGGTGCTCGACGACGCGGCGGGAGCAAGCCGGGAGGGCGCGGGCTGACCGCGCGCAGCTCCGGCTCTGCCTGTCCCTTTCCTCGCCCCCACCAGGAGCACCCGCATGACCGAGTACGTCCCGGCCGGCGCGCCCCTCGCCGCCGACGACCGCGTCGCCTTCCAACTGCACACCATCCCCGAGCCGGTGCGCGTCTCACCCAGCACGGGCGACGCCGAGTACGCGAGGATCACCCTCCTCGCCACGGTGACCGGCACAGACCAGATCACCCTCAGCGAAGTCACGGTCAAAGTCCTCTCCGGAACCGACTCACCTCACCTCGCCTCCTCGCTCAGCGGCGTGGAGCCGTTCATCGACCGATCCGGCTGGACCTACACCGGCATGCAGCAGTCCACCTTCTCCTTCATGCCCTCCACCGGCGGCGAGACGGTCGATCCCGGCACGAGCCTGTCCATCACCCTCGACCGCATCCCCGTCAACCGGGCCATCGGCTCCTCCCAGGTGACCGCCACCGCCCACTGGAACGACGACTCAGGCAGCAGCCGCACCATTTTCGAAGTCGCCAAATTCCCCCCCGGCTTCTATGTCAGGGACTTCACCGCCTCGCCCGTCCAGGTGAACAACGGCGGGGACGTCGAACTGCGCTGGCACGCGTCCGCGGACGCGACACTGCACCTGATGTGGGAGGGCGAGCAGCACGATGTCACAGGACGCAGCGAGTTCACCGTGCACGCACTGCGACACACCACCGTGTTCTACCTCCGCGCCTCCCACGGGACGGCCGAGCAGACCCTGGGCACGGTCGTCAGCGTCCCCGACCCGGATCTCGAAGTGAACAACCTGATTCTCACGGACACGCTTTACACCAACCGGATGGAAACCATGACCCTGGACCGGATCCAGATCGTGCCTCCATCGGACCTGGAGATCGCGGACCAGACGGAACAAAGGCCGTCCGCATCGGCCCATCCACTCGCACCAGCGGCCGCCCCCGCACCCAACGTCGAGGAGGCGTGATGTCGCTCGTCCGTCACGTGGTGGCCCCGCCCCCGGGCCGCACCATCACCACGGCCACCGACCCGCTCGCTCTCGACCTGCTGGTGAACCCGGACCCGCTGCGGATCTCCCCCTCCAGCGGCGACGACCCCGCCACAGGCGACCTGATCGTGGTCGCCTCGCTCGCCGCCCAGACGCCGGTTGAATGCAAGTCGTTCACCGTCGCCGTCCGGGTCGGGGAGGGCGAGCAAGACCTGTGCTCAAGCATGTCCGGCGTCACCGCACGCATCAGCCAGGAGGACTGGCAGGGGACGGTGAACGCGACAGCCGGCACCGTCACCTTCGCCCCCAGGCCCGGCACCCCCGCACAGCTGACCTTCGACACCGACACCGGGCTGACCTTCCAAGTGATGGGCCTGCCCGTGAACCGGCGCGTCGGCCCCACCCCGGTGGACATCAGCGCCTCCTGGCGGCCGCTCGACGCCCCCGGCTGGCAACAACAAACCACGCGCATGGAGGTCGGCAAGTTCCCCCTCGGATTCCACCTGCGGTCCTTCACGGCCGAACCGCTGAGTGTTCCGAGCGGCGGCTCGGTCACCCTGCGCTGGGACGCCAGCGCCGCCACCCACCTCTCACTGCACTACGACGGCCACGCTCACCCCGTGACCGGTAAGTCCTCCGTCACCATCGACGCCATGGCCCAGACGACCTCCTTCCACCTGCGGGCGGTCGCCCAAGACGGCGCGGGCAGCGTGGAACGCACCCTCAGCCTGATGGTGCACGTGCCCGATGCCACCCGGACGGTCGGCCGGCTCACCGTCCACGGCACCGTACAGACAACGCATGTCACACCACTGTCCGACAACGATCCGCTGGTCTTCCCACAGCGACTACCCACCACCCCCAGCGCGCTCTACTACCTCGGGACACAAACGTGGAGAGAAAGCCGTTGGAACCGGAACTCACTCATGGGACCGCAGAGCAACCCGGCTGCAGAGACCGTGTCCAGGTACGAGATCCTCATTTTCCAGCCGCCCCGATCATCCGGTCTGGTGGTGTCGCGCTACGACAGCTATGGCTGGCCCGGATGGGAAGAGCCCTTCGCCACCCGAGGGGCCGATCCGGCGATCGCGGAGCGATACAGCAGCATCTGCTGTGCGTACCGCGAGGACCAGCAGGTGATGCTGCGTAAATCCTGGCCTGGTGCCGCGTCCTGGGAAGAGCCCACCCCGGTCCCGGAGGCAATCACCTCCTGCCCTCCGGCCCTCGCCAGTCGCGGGGAGCAGCTGTTCCTCGCGTTCTTCGCCAGCGGAGCCGATCCGCAGGTACGGCCTCTCACCTACACGGTACAAGGCCCGCAGGGCTGGTCCCCGCTGCGGCAGCCGCCGGGAAATTGGGGAACCGACACCGTAACGGCAATGGCCGTACTCAACAACGAACTGGTCTGCCTCTACGTGACCGGGGCAAAAATTCAAGTGCTGTACGAACGCTCCCTGAACGCCGCCACGGAGAACTGGGTGGTGGGTCCACTGCTCGACGGGTGGGGAGGCGACGCCATCGACTCTCTCTCGCTCCGCGTCTTCAACAACCGGGTGTACTGCGCCGTCAAGAACAACGGCCCGGACCGAGTCCGCCTGGTCAGTTACGACGGCACGTCCTGGACCCATGCGCCCCACCATGTCCCCGACCGGTATCTCGGCCACCACCCGACACTGGCGATGTTCAACAGCCAGCTGTGCGTGGTGTGACCCGCACACCTGCCCCTACAACGGTCCACCCAGAAAAGGATCAGCCGTGAGCACCGACACCACACCCCACACCGCCCCCGCCGCAGCCGCCCCCCGGGGCGCTCCACCCGAGGTCGGCGTCGAACTACGGTATGCGTTCACTGCCGACCCTTTCCCCGTACCGTCGTCCCCGCCCTCCGGTGCCTACCTGAAAGCGGATCTGACGATCGTCCTCAGCCGTCGTGCCGCCACGGCGATCGAATGCGGTGCCATCACCGTCTCCGTGCCCGTCGGCAGCGGTGCCACCGAACTGGCCGCCGAGACCGCCGGAATGACGGCATCCACCGACCCGCCCGGCTGGAACGCCACCGTCGCCGCCTCGGGCCAGGTGACTTTCACCCCACCCGGCGGCACAGCCGAGATCGGGAAAGAGAACGGGCTCGCGCTCTCGGTGAGTACCGTATCCGTCAACCGCACGGTCGGCCGCGCCGCGCTGACCGTGCACGTGCCCTGGCGGCGCCCCGGCGAGACCGGGTCGGACTCCTGGAGTACGGAGACCGTCGAGCTTCCGGTAACGAAATTCCCGGCCGCCTTCAGCCTCGGCGAACTGCATGCCTCACCCGGCCAGATCGCACACGGCGGCAGCGTGACCCTCACCTGGCAGGCATCAGGCGGCAGCTTCCGGCTCCTCTACGGCAAGACGGATATCTCCGTCACCGACCGCAGCACCCACACCGCCCACAACATCACCAGCGACACTCTCTTCCAACTGCGCGGGACCTCTTCGTCCGCATCCGGCGATCTGGAAGCGGTGCGCTCGACATGGGTGACCGTGGCCGTCCCCGATATCGTCACGCACTCCCTGACCGCGACCCGGGGCGTCACCACGGACCGGCTCGCAAGATACGCAGACCACTCCGAGCCGGTATTCCACGCCCACACCATGGAACACCGGCCGGAACTGTCCATGCGCACCTACAATCCATTGCTCCGCAGCTGGACGCCACCTGCACGGCTGCCGTTCGGGCCGGCCGCCTCTCTGCCCGCCCTCGCTGTCCACGGCGGGAAACTCCATATGCTGTTCCGACCGTACGGCAATGACCAACTGACCTGGGCCTCGTTCGACGGCAGCACCTGGCAGACGATGCCCAATCCCCCGGGCCCTGCCACGCCCGCACCCGTCTCGCTCACCGCCGTCGGCACCTCGCTGGTGTGCGCCTACGGCACACCGGGCGGTCACCATGTGACGCGCACCAGCACCGACGGCACAACCTGGGGAACCGCCTCGCAGATGCCGACACCCGTCGGCGGGATCGTATCGCTCTGCTGGGACGGATCCGCCCTGTACGCAGCGCTGAATGCAGAGGAATTGGACGGATATCCAGCCTTTTACCGTCGCGACGCCGAGCAGCAGTGGCACATGCTCCAATTTATGGCGATTATGGACGGCTCGCGTGAACTCGCCATGCGGGGCGAGAACCTGCTGAAGTTCTACCGCTTCATGCGAGGCAGGATCGGGGTGACTTGGCGCTACAAGGATTCGGACAACGAAGACTCGGAATACCTCAACGTACGCGCCTCGGACAACGTGCGGGCCGTCGCCTGCGGACGAGGAGTGTTCGCCCTCTTCCCCGACTCCGAGGGCGTGCTGTATGCCATGTCCTCCGACGGCACGGAGCCGACAGATGCTCCCCCGGTATGGTCGCCACCCGCTCCTGTCGATGAGTACCGCACCTCGGAAACCCCGACCCTGGCCTGGTACCGAGACCAGATCATCGCCATCGGCCGCGGCGGCGCCGCTCCCCTCTGACGGAGGGTCCTCTAACGAGCTCGTGCCCACATCGCGTTACGGGCGTTGTTGGCTGCGTTCCAGCGGATCAGCAGAACCCGCTGGAAAGCGCCGCGGTCGATGAGCCCAGGCAGGTTGGCGAAACCGGCGCACATATCCGTACCGCCGTACCCACTCATTGAACGGATCGCGAAACTCCTCGATCTTTGTCGGGGCGAAGCCCAGCAGAGAACGGCACGCCAAGCCGGTGGACGGGACGGGCGCCGTCGTTCTTGCAGGCTGGTCACCGGGCGAGTATGTGCCCGTCGTCGGGGCGGTGGTCGCGGGAGGGGCGCAGGTCGGTGGTGACGTAGGTGCGTTGGAGCCAGCGGTCTGCTCCGTCGTATCGGGGGTGGAACGCGGTGCGGCCGTGGACCGTGACGCGGTTGTCGATGATGACCAGGTCGCCGGGTGTCAGGCGCAGGGTGTGGGCGGTCGCCTCGCAGGCGCGGCCGAACTCGGCAAGGGCGGTGGTGGCCCGGAGGGTGAGCGGGGTGGTGACGAGTTGGGCCATGCGTATGTCGGGATCCTCGACTGCTCCGGACAGCACCGGCCGGGGCTCGGCATCGGGCTGGCTCGCGCCGGCCTCGGAGGCGAAGGAGGGCGGCGGGGTGGTGATGAACTCCGGTGCGAACAGGGCCTGGCGGCTGGCCGGGGTGAGGCGCGGCAGCACTTGGCGGAGGCTGGCGACGCGCATCCCGGCGATCTGATCGTGGTCGGCGCGCAGGCACAGGAAGATCACATAGTCGGGCGGGTGGGGGTGGAAGCCGTTCTCGGTGTGGAAGGACAGCCGTACTGATCCGGCGTTCCCGTGGAAGGTCTCCTGCCCGGGCACGGGCACGACGTCCTGCACGAGGGCTCCGGATTTCTCAGCCAGGTAGGCGAGAGGCTCCCCGAGCCCGCAGGCCACCATGGTGAGCACTGCGGCCGGAACCGTGGCATGGCGCTGGACCGAGCCGGGCACGGCCGGTGTCGCAGGCAGGGCCGCCTCGTCGACGGGCAGGCCGCCGATCACCAACGTGCCGTGCGGGCCGGAATGCCTTCGAAACCGGCGTATCTCGCGGCGCAGCAGTAGGGGAAGATCCTCCCAGGCGTCCCGGGCCCGTGCCACCCACTCGAGACTGTCGACCTGGTCGTGCCCACCGGTGCACAGGGCGCGGGCCACCCGCCCGCACGCCTCGGCATCGGCCGAATCAAGTACCCGGTCGGCAACCACGGTGCTTCGGGTGGTGTCGGGCGTCAACTCGGGCATCAGCATCTCCTACCGTGGGTGATGTGGGCGGCGGACGCGCGGACTCACGAGTGGCGCAGACCGGCCACGGCGTCGGCGATGTAGTGGTCCCCGAACCGGATCAGCGAGGCGTACTGGGCAGCCCGGCGATGGCGCATGAGCCGTAGTTCGGCGACGGCGTTGTCGGGGCCTTCGGGTTTCTGAGCGATGGAACGATGCAGATGCACCATCGAATACGCGAGGGTTACGTGTCGTTCACCGTCGACGATGTCGGCCTCCAGGAGAGCACCCCGCGCCTCGGCCAGCTCCGGGGCGCGAGCCGCCAGGCGCTCGTAGGAGTCGGGAACGACGGACAGCAGGTCCTTCATCGCCGCCCGGAACAGCTTGTATCCGCGATGCTGGCGCCCACTCAACGGGACGTCCACCGACGGAGGCGCCATGGTCTGGCGTATCGCCGCCATGTAGTAGTCGGCCGGGATCGTACTGGCATGAGTCATGGCCGCCGGGAAACCCCGCACATACACCGTCGCGTCCGCCAGCCGCACCAGCGCGGCATCGCTGTCACCGCGCCGCACATGACCAACAGCATCGGCCACGGCGACCGCGGCGCAGACGTTGAACAGGACATGGACCTGGTGACCGATGAGCCACCGAGCGCTCCACACGTCCTCCAGCGACGCCCCCACCCCAGGCTCGCGAACCGCCACCGACCCGACCACGTCACGGTCGGCGCCCGGCGCTGCACCGGTGAGGTCGAGCACCGACTGACGCATCCCGGCCACCTCCAAGGCCAGGTCGGCGCCCGACAGCGGAGCCTCACACAGGTCTTCCAGGCCGCGCTGGACGACCAGGATGCCGTGCAGGGCGGCCTGCTGATCGGACAGCTCGCACTCACGGACCCGGAAGAAGGACTGACTGATCGTCTCTGCCGGCAGTTCCTCTCCGGCCAGGGCTGGCGCCAGATCCGACAGCGAGGCCACCAACTCACCGGCGGCTGCGTTGGCCTGCCGCAGCGTGAGGGTCCGTTCGAGAGGTGTGGCATGAGTAGCCACCCCGGCCAGCATGCGCCCGGTTCGCTTCGCCTCAGCATCGACCCGCGGGCCCAGCCGCGGGTCGGGGCGCCCGCCTCGGGGCTCACGGAAGACAGCGACAGCGGGATGACCGGCAACCGGTGATAAGCCCATGGACAGGTACTTCGCCAAGAACGCTCCACCCGAAACCCTGATCTACGTGGACGGTCAGCGTGGGAGAATTGCCGTTCATCTACGAAGGCGCAGTCCCGGTCCTCGTTGAACCCCCGCCATCCGTTCCGACGCAGACCATCGAAGTCGAATCCGCGCAGACCGATGCACCCCGTACGGAAGAACAGGTTGATGCGAGGGTCCGGCCGACCCGAGGGAGAGATGAGCCCAGGGGTTCCATGGCGTGCCCCGTTGCGGGCCGCTCGGGAGATCCGATCACCGAACCTCAGAATGTCGGAATCGTCGGTGGGTGGGAGCGGGACCGTGAAGTCATAGAAGTCCACACCAGTGCTCGAGTGCGTTCATATGTCCCTCCTGAGACAGCCTGAACCGACAACTCGGAGGAGCCCAGAGAATCGCCGGGCACTGCGAGCAGGAGTCCGCCGTCGCCTGTCTGATCCGGGAGGCCCGGGAGGAGGCCGGCCTGGAGATCGCCGCGGGGGACGTCGAACTGGCGCATGTCGTCCACGTCGTCGACGCGCCCGGTACGCAGCCGCGCCTCCAGCTCGTCTTCCGCGCCCGGCGGTGGAAGGGCGAGCCACGGCTGCTGGAGCCGGACAAGTGTCTCGGCTGGGACTGGTGGCCCCTGGACGGGCTGCCCGAGCCGATGGTGGCGTACGCGCGGGCGGCGATCACCGGGATCCGTGCCGGGCAGCCGTACACGGAGCTGGGCTGGACCTGAGGAGGCGTGCGCTCCGCCGTCCGCCTTGGCCTGAGGAGGCCGTCGCCCCCCGAACCGTCCTGGCGTGAGGAGGCCTACGCCCCGGACCGTCCTGGCGTGAGGAGGCCTACGCCCCGGACCGTCCGGGGGTGCGGAGGTCTATGCCCCGCCGGCCGCCCGCTGCTGGCGCAGCACCGCGACCCTGCGGTACAGCTCGACCGCCTCCGGTCCCCGGCCGAGCTGTTCCAGACAGTGGGCCTCGTCGTTGCGGCTGGCGAGGGTGTCGGGGTGGTCGGCGCCCAGCACCTGCTCCCGGGCCGCCGACACCCGTCGGTACTCGGTCAGGGCATCGGTCCAGCGGCCCAGCCAGCCCAGGCCGACGGCCACCTCACGGCGGCTGACCAGCGTGTCGGGGTGGTCGGCGCCGAGGACCCGCTCACGGATCGCGCACACGTCCCGGGACTCGGCCAGCGCCTCCTCCCAGCGCCCCAGCCGGCCGAGGTTGACGCCCTGACCGTGGCGGGCCCGCAGGGTCTCGGGGTCGGCCGGGCCGTGGATGCGGGTGCGGTCGTCCACGAGGTCGCGGTAGAGCTCGAGTGCCTCCGCGCTGCGGCCGAGGCGGCCCAGGCTGATGCCGGTCTCGTAGCGGGCGGCGAGGGTGTCGGGGTGGTCGGGGCCGAGGGCCTGCGCGCGGGCCGTAGCGACCTCGCGGTAGGTCTGGAGAGCTTCCGGCCATCGCCCCAGCTGGCCCAGGGTGTAGGCGACTTCATAGCGGGTGACCAGCGTCTCCGGATGGGCCGGCCCCAGGACACGGGCGCGGGCGGCGGCCACCTCGGTCGCCATCCGGTGGGACTCCTCGAGCCGGCCGAGTCTGCTGAGGTTGAAGGCGAGGTTGTGGCGGCAGCGCAGGGTGTCGGGGTGGTCGGCGCCCGCCGTACGCACCCGGGCGGCGAGGACCGAGGTGTACACCTGGTGGGCGTCGAAGTGGCGGCCCAGCCGGCCGAGCACATAGGCCATTTCCTGGCGGGTGGCGAGGGTGTCGGCGTGCTCGGCCCCGAGCACCCGGGTCCGGGCGGCGGCCACGTGCTGGTACTCGCGCAGGGCGTCGGCGGCGCGGCCGGTGCGGCTCAGGGTGAAGGCGACCTCGTAGCGGCTGGCGAGCGTCTCGGGGTGGTCCGCGCCGAGGAGATGCGCGCGTTCGGCGGCGACGGCGCGGTGCAGCTCACCGGCCTCCGCCCAGCGGCCGAGCCGCCCCAGACTGAGGCCGGCGCCGTGCCGTGCGGCGAGCGCGGTGAGCGCCTGCGGGGCCGACGTGTCCGGCGCCGCCGGAGCGGGGACCGCGCCGAGCGCCGGCCGGGGGATCCACTCGCCGGTCAGGGCCGCCCCCGCGTCCGGGGGCATGGCCCGGAGTCCGGCGCCGGTGGCCTTGTGGCCGGTGGTCATGCCCTGTGTCCAGGACGGCAGCCGCGACTCGCGGCCGGCGGGCCCGGACGGCCGGAGCTCCGGCCGGGGGGTCACCAGGGTCGGCACGTACCCGGGCGTGGTGCGGGCGGCGGCGATGCGCAGGACGATGTCACGGGCGTCCTGGGGGCGCTCCTCAGGTCGTTTCGCCAGCAGGTCCAGGATGATCCGCTCGAGGTGTTCGGGCAGGTCGGAGCGGTGTTCGCGGGGCGGCACGGGCGGGGTGTCCCGGTGGCCGACAAGGATCGACCAGGGGTCCTCCAGGTCGAACGGCGGGGCCCCGGTGGCCACCTCGTACAGCACGCACCCCAGCGAGTACAGGTCGCTGCGCTGGTCGACCTCCTCCCCGCCGATCTGCTCCGGCGACATGTAGTGCGGGGTGCCCATGGCGATACCGGTGCCGGTGAGGCGGGAGGTGAAGCCGATGTCGTGGCCGAGACGGGCGATCCCGAAGTCGCAGATCTTCACCGTGCCGTCGGCGAGCCGCACGATGTTCGCGGGTTTCAGGTCGCGGTGCACGATGCCCTGCCGGTGCGTGTAGCCGAGGGCCGCGGCGACCTGGTCGGCGATCTCCACGACGTCGGGGACCGGCAGCGGCCGACGCTCGTTGTCGTCCAGCAGCTGGCACAGGTTGCTGCCGTCGAGCAGCTCCATGACCAGGTAGAGGACGCCGTCGCTGTCGCCGAAGTCGTGGACGACGGTCACCCCGCGGTGCTGGAGCCCGGCGGCGACCCGGCCCTCGCGCCGGAACCGCTCACGCAGGACGCGCCCGGTGGAGGGGTCGTGGTGCGGGGCGATCGGTTTGAGGCACTTCACGGCGACCTGCCGGCCGAGGGACTCGTCACGGGCCCGCCACACCTCGCCCATGCCGCCGCGCCCGATCAGGTCCAGCAGCCGGTACCGGCCCTGGATCAGCCTGCTCTCCGCCATAGTGCGCCGCCCCCGTTGCTTTCCGGCCCTCCCTGGCCGGTCCAGTATGGCTGTCTATCGTCCGACTTTGAACGGGGCCGGGCGAGCTTCGGGGCCGAGTCTCGCCATGGCCCGCAGGATGTGCTTGGGCGGAAGTTGCCATCGCAGACGTGCGGGAACGCAGCGCAGCAGGGTACCCATGGCCCGCAACTCCCTTGTGACGGTGGTGGGTTGCGGGGCCTCTCTGCCGTACAGCTCATGGGCGTACGGCGGCAGGGAGGCGTACGCCAGGCGTGCCCCGCGTGCCTCCGACAGCGCGTCCCTCGGGCCGGCGCGTACATCAGGCGCGTACACGACAGAGCGGCCGGGATTACGTGAAGCTGACGGACGACTCCTCAGCTCACTCGGGCGGCCTCATACGAAAGGCTGGGCCGGGGACGCTCTCGATGTCCTTCGCTTGCACCGAGTGGCCCCGTTCGCAGCAAATCCGGACGTCGACGTGCGCGCCGCACTCGCGGTGTCGCGCCAGTACCGCCGGCCCCTCGGGGTCGGCGCGGTAACGGTCACCCCACTGCAGCAGCCCCATCACGGCCGGCACCAGATCCATGCCCTTGGAGGTGATCACATACTTCGGCCGACTCCGCGAACCGGGCTCCTTGTACGTCTCGGTCGCCAGGATCCCTTCCTCCACCAGCATCCGGAGCCGCGCCGCGAGGAGGTTGCGAGGACAGCCGAGGACGCGTTCGAAGTCACCGAACCGGGACGAGCCGTACCAGACCTCGCGCAGGATCAGAATCGTCCACTTCTCGCCCACGATCTCAAGAGTCCGCGCGATCGAGCAGTTGGACGTGTCCCGGTCGAGTCGGTGGTCCATGCCGGCGTCCTGAAGTACTTCGGTCCACGCATCCATGCGAGCGATTCTAACCGTATTTGAGTTTACTTTTAGGTACTCAGCTATTCGTGTCGCGATCGGCCACTCGACCTGGCCGGATGCGACAAACGTCAGGGCCTCCCGCCGGTCCTTCATCGGGCCCATCCGCCGGACCGACCCGAGCGCAGGGCCGGAACCCGCGACCCGCCCTGACGACGTTGAGCCACTGGGGCAAGGCCCACACCCTCGACGCCGAGGATCCCGCGACGGATGTCCGCCACCCCGACCGCGGCGGCTCCGGTCCGTGATGTCGCCCAGCGCCCCGCCGAGCACACACCCCTCACCGACGAGGAAGTCACGGCCCACCTGGGGCGGGACACCCACCTCGGGTCGTAAGCCATACATATTGCCTCACGGGCATAATATTATATGCGTCAGACCATGAACCAGGCTCGGATTGCAGGGCAACGGCCCTACATTGCGACGGGGGAAGCTTGTGGCGCGCTACGCCAAGGAGCACAAGTAGGTGACGCGGCAACGGATCATCGAGAGGGCCGGCCGCCGACTCAAGCAGGACGGGATAGACGGCTCGAGCGTCTGGTGAAGTGGCCTCTCCCTCCTCGACGCATGACCGATTGACGGGCGTTGACCACCTGGGCCGGAGAAGCCCCCAACGCCCTCGGCGCACGTACCGCCAGCCCCTGACACCCACTACCGCTCAAGGAAGTCGAGGGCTTCCGCCACGAACTGCTCGTGGAACTGGAAGATGCCTCCGTGGCCGGCGTCGGGGTAGACGACCAGGTCGGCGTTCGGCAGTCGCCGGGCCAGTTCGAACGAGTTCTTCGTCGGCACCATCCTGTCGCTCTCGCCGTTGGCGATGAACACGGGCTGACGGATGACGGAGAGGTCCTGGGACTGTGCGAGTCCCCAACGGTGGATGGCCTTGAGCTGGGCGAAGTACGACGTGAGGGAGATCGCCTTGTCCCGGTCGTGGGTGCGCTCCTTGAGACGGGCCAGGAACTGCTTTCCGGCTCGGCGCCCGCCCGCGGTGCGGGTGAAGAAGAGGAACTGCTTCGGGTCCTGGAGAGTGAACAGGGCCCGGACGGTGTCGAGATGGGACAGCCGGCTCACGTTCTTGATGCCCTCACCGCCCGCGGGGCCGGTGCCCGTGAGGATCAGCTTGCGGACGAGCCGCGGTTCGTCCTGCGCGATCACCTGGGCGATCATGCCGCCCATCGAGAAGCCGTGAATGTCGACCTGCTCGAGCCCGAGTCCCCGGATGAAGGTGACGGCATCCCTCGCCATCTCCTCGATGGTCTTCGGCGTCGAGCCGCTGGAAGCGCCGACGCCCCTGTTGTCGAAGGTGATGACCCGGTGCTTTGCGGCGATGCCGTCGACGACCCGGGGGTCCCAGTTGTCGAGGACCGCGGCAAGGTGGGTGATGAAGACCACCGGGACGCCGGCCCGGGGGCCGAGGTCACGGTAGGCGAAGGTCACTCCCCCGGCGGCGAGGGTGCGGGTGGGTGCCTTCCTGTACGACGTCACCACGTCGCCTCGTACTCCTTGCGCGTCGTTCACGGCCGTGCCCTTCTGCATAGGGGTCCGGACTGCGACTGCAGTCCGTTCGGTCGACGACAGAAGGCCCGTAGGAGTCGGAATCCTGTTCGGTCGAGTCCCTCAGCATCACGCCGACTATTACATTATGACCATAATCCAATGTGTTCCACAAGAGATGCGCCGCACACGATGGCGGTGGGACCGCGACAGCGACGACAGGGACGGCGAGTTGGACTCCACGCACGCGAGCGCGAAAGACATGTGACGACAGAGTCTCCTGGTGCTGCTCGGTCGGGATCGCAACCCCGAGCTACCAAGAGGCCCTGCTGTCATGCGCCGGCTCTCGCGCGATCACCCGATCAGGAACCCTGCTCGACCGGACCAGCCCGTGATCGATACGCGGATGGCGTCTCAGTTGTGCTGCTCGGCATCCAGCAGTGCGAGGGCGTTGCGGATGCCCTGTTCGAGGAGTTGGTCGGCGAGCTGCCGGTCGGTCAGGGTACGGGAGAGCTGCAGCGTCCCGGCCAACATGCCGAGGAGGCCGAGTGACTTCAGACGCGCCGACGGCGGATCGTGGGGTGCCGGGCGGGCGGCGAAGCCGTCGATGAGGACCAGCGCGCCGTCGGTGTAGGCCTGCCTGGTGGGATCCGTGGAGCGTCCGATCTCGTCGAGCAGGGCGGCGTTGGGGCAGCCGTCCTCAATGCTGTCGCGCTGCTCGGCGGAGAAGTACCTGACTGATTCATGGACTTTCGGAGACATCGGAGATGTCGCGTACATCGGGTACAGCGGAGACATTCGGGCGGAATCGACGCCCTTGAAGCCGGACCGGGAGGTCAGGTGGGCAGGCGATTGTTCTTGCGGATCTGCTTGTCGAACACGCCGGCGGGGACGAGGCGGCGCGCCTTGGTGACGCGTGAGGCCAGCGGGCCGGCGGTGTAGCGCAGTTTCGGCTTCTTGTCGGTGGCCGCGGTGACGATCACCTTGGCGACGACGGCGGGATCGTCGCCGTCCTTCATCGCGTCCGCGATCACCTCGTCGAAGATGCGCCGTCGCTCCGCGTACAGAGGCAGCGGGGTGTCGGGCTGCGCGGCGTTGGTGTCGAAGCTGGTCTTGGTATAGGCGGGCTGGACGAGGAGGACCCGGACGCCGTACTCGCGGACCTCGTGGTCCAGCGACTCGGAGTAGCCCTCGACGGCGTGTTTCGCGGCGACGTAGATGGCCATGAAGGGCTGGGGGGTGACCCCGAGGACCGACGAGATGTTGATGACGCGTCCGCCACCCTGGGTGCGCATGTGCGGTAGGACGGCCTTCGTCATGCGGATGACACCGAGGACGTTGATGTTCAGGACGTTCTGGGCCTGGCTGACGGAGTTCTCCTCGACGGCGCCCGCCGAGCCGATGCCCGCGTTGTTGACCAGGACGTCGATGCGCCCGAACCGGTCGATCACCTCTGCGACCGCGGCGGTGGCCGAGTCGTCACTGGCCACGTCGAGATCGAGGTACGTCACACCGGCGGGCGGGGTGAGTCCGGAGGTCTTGCGGCCGGTTCCGATCACCTCGAAACCCGCCGCGACGAAGGCGCGGGCCGTCTCCTTGCCGATCCCCGATGAGGCACCTGTCACGAGCGCCACTGGCCGAGTTGTCGCCATCACGAACTCCCTTCTTTGAATTATGTTCGTATGTCTTACGTTCGTACGAACATATGGGGATCGTTGGTCGATGGCAAGGGGTCACTTCCGGCGATCCGAGAAAAATCCGGGAAACATGGGGTGCGTTTACGGGAAAGAGCACGAGCGCGACGAGCAGTCGACCGAGACAGCCGGCCCTCGCATCACCCGGGACGGCAAGCGAACGGTTCGGGATCACAACGGGTGCCCCTGGGGGCACCAGGCACCACCGGGTACGACTGCGACGACCTGGACGTCGACGGGGTCGTCGGCATCTGACCGGGGAACAGCGCGTCCCAGAACTCCGCACGGGACTGCACAGTGGCCAGGGCGGCCATGTGGGCCTTGGATCCGGCCGTCGCACGGACCACGCCGTCAGGGAACCGTTCGGGCAGTTCGGGAGCGTTGAGCCAGTGATCGCCGTGGTCGTGGATGAATCTCCGTGATGTCCCGGCCGGTATCGTCCAACCGGGCGAGCACCTCGTGCGTGGTGTCCGTGGTGCAGGACGGGTCGACGAGGACGGCGTCATGAGACTCACTCGAAGCACGCGCCCAGTCCGGCCTTCACGCCTGCCACGCCGTCGGGGCCGTTCGGGTTGTGCTGGTGGTACTCGGGGGCCACGTAGGCGTCGATGGCTGCCAGCCCCTGCGGACCATGAGCTGGTCGACGAACCCGGTGACCAGCTCCTTGTGTTGTACGCGGTGAACCACCGCTGCTCCGGCGCCTCGGTCTGCGGCCGGCCGAGGGTGGAGAACATCTCATTGCCGTTGGCCGTGGTCGCCGGCACCTCGTGGAGGATGTCCCAGTCCTCGGCGATCTTCCCGTCCTGGAAGCGGAAGATACCGAAGACGGCCGGGACCTCCGGGCCCCACTGGAGTCGGCGGTCATGGGCGAGGGAGGCACTGTCGGACGGTTCCTGTCGGACGGTTCGCTCACAGTGCCGGGGGATGTGGTGCGTCAGACGCGCTGCCCGGCGTCCAGCAGGGCGAGGGCGTTGTCTATCCCCTGATCGAGGAGTTCAGTGGCGAGTTGGCTGTCGGTCAAGGCGCGGGAGAGCTGCAGTGTCCCGGCCATCAGGCCGAGGAGGCTGAGCGCCTTCACACGAGCGGAGGACGGGGCCTCGGGCGCCATGCGGGCGGCAATGCCGTCGACGAGGACCAGCACGCCGTCGGTGTACGCCTGCCTGGTTGTGTCGGTGCAGCGCCCGATCTCGTCGAGCAGAGCGGCGTTGGGGCAGCCGTCGCCAAGGCTGTCGCGGTGCAGGGGCGACAGGTACGCGCGCACAATCTGCTCGAGTCCGGCACGGCCAGGCGCGGCCCGCGCGACGACACTCTCGGCCTGCGCCTTCAACTGGTCGGCGATTGCCGTGGTGACGAGGTCGTCTTTGGATTCGAAATGAGCGTAGAAGGCTCCGTTGGTCAGCCCCGCGTCCTTCATGAGCGTCGAGACCCCGGAGCCGTCGATACCGTCTTGCTTGAACCGGCGGCCCGCCGTCTCGATGATCCGCCGCCTCGTCTCCGACTTGTGCTCTTTTCCGTACCGCACCACAGCGCACGCTCCTTCGCCGGTCGGAAGGACCGGCTGCCCTTCACCGACTTCACCAGTCTATGGTATTGTGAACGTAATCCAAAGATTCGACAGTAGCGACGGTCGGCCGCCTCGTCGCCAGTGCCCTCTGCGGCAAGGACGACGGACTAGCGTCGGGCTTTCATCAGTGAGGGCGGACACGGACCCACCATCTGAACTCGCTTGTGGGCGAGCCGTATGGTGCCGGCTGTCACCATACGGCTCGCCTGCCGGCCCACAGGCAAGCTCGCGCCCGTCGCCCAGGACGCCGTCGGCCCGCCCCCCGTCCGCCGGGATCCGGCGCGTAAGGGTCTGCGGAGCAGGTCACTGCGCCCTGCGCTTCTTGGGCCACTCCCCCGCTCACAACCGCCGCTGGTGTTCCACGCCTCGCCGACGTCATCACCGTCCGCACCATGGCCCTCGCCGACTCCGACCTCGTCGAGCGCGTACACACCAACGCCCCCTCAACGCCCCTGACCCCAACACCTTCTACGGCGCCGGCGAGGCCGGCTACACCGACCATCCCGACCACCCCGTCCACGTCGCCTGAGCAGAGCACCCGACGCCCGACGCCCGACGCCCGACGCCCGACGCCCGACGCCCGACGCCCGAGGGAAACGCCTCCCCCGGGCGCCCAGGCACGGATGCGACACACGCCAGCCTCCCAGCCGACGAGTCACCAAGGGGCAGCGGGCCGCCGCCGAGTGGAATATCGATGCACCCCTGTTGTCCCGGCTGCCCCCACAGACCGAGGGCCCTGCCCGCGGAGTCACACCGGAGGGGCGGGCACCGGGAAGAGCATGCAGCTACTGGTGGCGTGGGCGAGGAGACGGTCCTTCGCGTCGACCAACTGGGCCTGAGCGAGGGCGGTTTGGCGACCTTTGCTGACGACCGTTCCGATGGCGCGCACCGGGCCCGTGTCCACGGTGACCCGCCGCAGGAACTTCACCGTCAGGTCGAGCGAGGTGTACCCCATGCCCTGCGGGAGGGTGGACTGGACGGCGCAGCCCGCCGCCGAGTCGAGCAGGGTGGCGAAGATACCGCCGTGCACGCTGCCGATCGGGTTGTAGTGCTCCTCGCCCGGCGTCAGCGAGAAGACCGCCCTGCCGGGCTCCACCTCGTCCAGGGCGAAGTCGACGGTGTGGCTGATCGGCGCCCTCGGCAGCCGCCCCGCTTGCACCTCGCGCAGGAAGTCGATGCCGGCCATGCGCCCGGCGGCCTCCGCCGAGATCGCGGGATCTTCCCAGTGATACGTACGCGTTCGCCCCACGGTCCAGCGCCCTTCCCTCTGACTGTCAGCTGACTTTTTCAAGTGAAGCTAGACTTCTGTTCACCTGACTGTCAATGGCGAAGGCAGACCCTTACGATGACGGGATGGAGTGGCTTGAGGCGAGCACGGAGAACTGCCCCGTCCAGCGCACGCTCGACGTGATCGGGGAGAAATGGACGCTGCTGATCCTGCGTGACGCCGTCAACGGAGTCCGCCGCTTCGACGACTTCCACCGCCACATCGGCCTGTCGGAGGCCGTCCTCAGCGACCGCCTGCGCAAGCTGACCTCGGCCGGCATCCTGAAGACCGTCCCCTATCAGGAGCCCGGCACCCGCTCCCGCAACGAATACCGCCTGACCCGCAAGGGCTGGGACCTTTGGCCCGTCCTGATGGCACTGAGCCAGTGGGGCGAGGCATACACCCTCGGCTCCGAGGGTCCTCTACTGGACGTCCGCCACACCGCGTGCGACGCCCCGGTCCGCGTCGTCGTCGAGTGCACCACTGAACACTCCACCCTCACCCCCCGTGACGTCACCGCCCGGCTGGGAACAGGCGCCCGCCTCCGGTCGTGAGCCATCGACCTCGCGGTCGCGGGCCAGACAGAGGTGAGACATCAGCCGAGTGATCCGGTTCGGCAGCACCCGACGGATGGGACGGGTCAAATGGTCGGGCATGGAGGTCATGGTGGTTGTCCTTCGGCGGGGACGGGTGCCTTGGCATGGCACACCGATGTCGCCCCAAGGAGGCTCTGGTAGCCGAAGCGGCTCAAGCGGCTTTCGGGGACCTTGACCTACTCCTGGCGGAGTTCGACACGGCCCACGGCGATCACGACACCGCACGCGGTACCCTCGTCGACTTCTACCTGTCGGCCGAGCACCGTGACCAGCCCGGCACCGGTTGTCCCACCGCGGGATTCGCAGGGGACATGGCTCGCCAGCCCACAGCCGGGGAGGTGCGGGAAACGTACGCAGCCGGTGTAGCGGAATTCGCCGCGTGGCTGTCCACCGACGCCGACGACGGCCTTCCCAAGGTGGCCACTCTGGTCGGCGCAATCCTGCTTGCCCGGGCCACGGCGGGCACGGAACTGTCGGAGAAGATCCTGGAGTCGACGCACAAAGCCCTGACCGCACCACACGGGCCTTGACCCGGATTCAAGGAGGCGGGCATACGATCGGCGCCCAACGGCGCATAGTTGAGCGGTAGTTGGGTCCATTGGGCCCGTTGGGCCCGTCAACGGGACGGGTCTCCATGCGTCGGCAAGGACGCACTTCCAGTAACCATCTCGTGGAGCCCCGCCGCTACCGCCGCCCGGCGTCGGGCCGGTCGACGACTGCGCGAGAGGGTCGACGACTGCGCGAGAGGGTCGACGACTGCGCGAGAGGGTCGACCGAGCCGTACTCACGGCCGCCGACGACCGGCTACCCGCGTCCAGCGACGTCACAACGTCAACCGAGCAGCAGCCGAGGCCTCCGACCCACCCTGCACATAGCCATCACGGACGGACGCGCGGAGCCTGCCGGCACACGAGCATCACCACCGCTCCCGCAAGCCGCGCCGGCACTGATCACCCAGGACGCCGCCGATCTGCTCCTGCCCGCCGAGATCCGGCTCGTTTGCGTCTGCGGCGCGGACATGTGCGCCCTGGGTGATCCCAGTCCAGCTGAGTTTACTTTTCTATACCCAGTCGGTAGCGTCATGACCAGCACATCAACCCGGCCGCAGGCGAGAAACGGGCGCGCGGGGGGACCTGCGCGAAGAATCACACGGGACCACCGGAACACCCACACAGAAAGGCGGCCGGCATGAAGGCATTCGTCGTCGAGAAGTACGGCAAGGACGGCGCGCGCGCCGGAGAGGTACCCGAGCCCAGAGTCGGGGACCGCGACATCCTGGTCAGAGTGAGCGCCGCCAGCATCAACCCGCTGGACAAAATGGTCCGAAATGGGGAGTTCAAGCAGCTCCTGAAGTACAAGCTTCCCTTCGTGCTCGGCCACGACGTAGCCGGCGTCGTGACGCGGGTCGGCTCCGCCGTACACGGCCTCGAAGTCGGCGACGAGGTCTACGCCCGTCCGCGCGACCTGCGGATCGGAGCCTTCGCGGAGTTCATCGCGATCGACATGGACGACGTCGCGCCCAAGCCGGCCTCACTCACCCTCCAAGAGGCAGCCGCAGTGCCACTGGTGGCCCTGGCCGCCTGGCAGGTTCTCGTCGACCGTGCCCACGTGAAGCCGGGTCAGAAGGTGCTCATCCACGCCGGTGCCGGCGGCCTCGGCTCGACAGTCATCCAGCTCGCCAAGCACCTCGGCGCCACCGTGGCGACGACCACGAACACCGACACCGAGAAGCTGGTCAGGAGCCTCGGCGCCGACGTCGTCGTCGACTACACCAAGGAAGACTTCTCGACTGTACTGTCCGGCTACGACCTGGTGCTGGACTCTGTGGGCGGAGCCAACCTCGAGAAATCACTGACCGTGCTGAAGCCCGGCGGCCTGGCCATCAGTGTCGTCGGCCCGCCGGACGCCGGGTTCGCCAAGCAACTCGGCGCCCCATCCTTCATGGGCCTGGTCATGAACACGCTCAGTCGCAAGATCCGTAAGCAGGCGAAGGCGCTGGGCGTGCGCTACCAGTTCTTCTTCATGCAGGCCAACGGCTCCCAGTTGCGCAAACTCGGCGCCCTCTACGACAGCGGGAAGCTCCGCCCGGTCATCGACAGCACCTTCCCGTTCGACCAGACGCTCGAGGCGATGGCGCACGTCGAGCAGGGCCGCACCAAGGCCGGCAAGGTCGTGGTCTCGATGGTGCCCGACAACGTCTGAGACCGTGCCGACCACAGACCCTCCGTCCGGCACGGTCACCGGAGGTGCGACGACGCCGTCGGCGATCCGATGGCGACTACGCTCGCGCAGAGCCGCCGCTGTAGGCGTCGTCTCCGTGCCATTTCGCACGCCATGGCTTTCGACACAGCGCACACACGGCTCTACGCCGCCCCGAGCCGTGGTCAAGTCCTCGCACCCGTTGCGTGTCAGAAGTGTGATCACGGCGGACGGACCGCCACGCATGCGTGGGCAGACATGCTCAGGACGGCAGCATCCGTCCGCCGAGCGACGCACGTTGCCAGTCGGGAGTGCGGTCCTTGTCGACCAGGGCCGCCCGGACGCCCTCCAGGAAGTCCGGCGTGCGGATGGTCGTGCGCGTGAGGGCCAGTTCGTGGCCGAGGCACTCGCGCAACGTGTGCTGCCTGCCGCGGGCCAGCAGGGCGTGAGTGATCTCCAGGCTCTGCGGCGAGGCGGACTCCAGGGCGACCAGCACCTCTGCCGCCCAGGGGGTGTCGAGGTGGCGCAGGCGTTTCTCGATCTCGCCGAGGGTGGGCGCGCAGAACGCCCAGTCCACTTCCCCGCGTACCGCCGCCAGTCCGCTCTCCGCCACCGCGGAACGGCCGGCGAGGCGGTTCAGGACGACGTCCACCGGGTCGCCGGGCTTGTCGGCCAGGGCATCGCCGAGCGCGTCGAGCCCGTCCGCGGGGACGAAGTGCGTGGCCAGACCCGTGTACAGGGCGTCGGCCGCGTGCGGGCAGAGTAGCCGAACTCGGTCAGATGCGTGATGCAGCTGTGGCACAGACAGTGCAGGTCGAGGTCCTCGTCGCGGCCGGCGTCCTGGCGTGCCGTCACGAACGCCTCGTTGATCGAGCGGGGAGACATCCGGCCGGCCCGCTCTGTCACCCACAAGGCCGGATGCCGGTCCGGCGAGAGCCGCGGGCGAATCTCGTACACCCACTCGTCGAGGACGTCGACTACCAGTCCATCTCGGGGACCAGAAGCACGGTCCGTCGCTTCGGCGGTGTGCCCTTGGAGGACTTGCCGTACCCGACGGTCATGCTGCCGACTTGCCCGAACTGCGGCGCCTTCCTGTGCCGTCGCAGATCCACCAGGTCGACCTTCGAGGACTCGGTCCGCCGGGTGCCGTAGGCGTAGACGGTCTTGAGTGCGGCAGCATCGCGCAGTGCGGTGAGTGTGCCCTTCCGGCCCTGCCCGTGAATGCGTCGAGGTCGGGCATCGGCGGCGTCGAACAGCGTCTGGACCTCGTCGTAGGTCAGAGGCCGACGCCGGGGATCGCCCTCGTACTCCACCGAGTGCAGGACGGAGTTGCCTTCGTGGAAGACCACCTGCGGTGACCGGCCGAACCGTTCCTGGCACGTCTCAACCCACCCGTACCGGCGGTCCAGCAAGTACTCAACGAACAGCTCGATCACCACCTCGTACGACCGAGCCGTAGACAACTGGATCGGCTTGGACCCGCTGCGAAGGTGGACGATGAACGCCTCGCCATCGGCGGGAGTCCACTGCCACGGGTACAACCCCGTGAACTCCTCGAACCGTTGAAGTTGAACCGGGTGCTTCAGCGACCATGCCCGTCGTTGCATCAAGCGCATCATTGTTGCGTCCATGCCAAGCGGTGCTGGTCAACTACGCAAGGAAGCCACGCCCGCTCGGGCGAAGGGGGCGCCTGCGGGGGCGTGGCTCGAGGGTCGGAATGCCGACCGTTTCCGACCCGTCAAACCAGGTCACGGTCATACTCACTGGCCAGGCCCACTGACTGTGGACGGCGGCCCGCGGCACTCAGTTCGGGTCGGCGTTCCCGGTCACCACGTCGACGGCGTGGCGACGGTGCGCGGCGAAGAGATGGAGCGCGGTTTCGGTGTCGCGGGAGCGCAGCGCGGTGACGAGCTCGTGGTGCTCCCGCGGGATGCAGCCGAGGTATCCCGCGGTGCTGACGTTGATCCGGGTCAGCAGGAACAGGTGGACCTGGCACCGTATGCCGTCCCACGCGTCGGCGAGGCGGTGGTGGCAGGCGGCGGCGAAGACCGCGTCGTGGAAGGCGATGTCCAGTCGGACCATCTCGTGGGCGTCCGTGACGCGCTCCATGACCTCGGCTGCCTTGGCGAGGGACGCGAGATCCTCGTCCGAGGCGCGCGTGATCACCTGGCGGACGGCCAGGTCTTCCAGTGCACCACGCAGGCTGTCGAGCTCCGTTACATCGTCGGGAGACAGTGTCGTCACCGTCGTCCCGCGATGCCACGCGCAGTGGACCAGGCCCTCGCGCTCCAGTACGCGCAGTGCTTCACGCACCGGGCCGCGACTGACGTCCATCACCGCGGACAGTTCCACCTCGCGCAGCTGGGCACCGGGGGGGTAGGCCCCGCTGAAGATCGCTTCCCGGATCCGGTCTGCGACCTCGTCCGACAGTCCGCGACGGCGAGCCGGGGACACCTTGCCCTGATCACTCATGTCTGACTTGCACCTCCTCAAGCTACGTCCTAATGTTAACATTCGTTTGTTGTCGCAATGTCAACATTAGGACAGCATCGAAGGACGCTCTGGACCCGCTCCCACGAAAAGGCAGTGCCGTGACTGTTTTCGACTCCCCGATCCCCCGGTTCCACCTGGCCATGCCGGTCGACGACCTGGCCGCCGCGCGCCGCTTCTACGGCGACGTCCTGGGCCTGGAGCAGGGCCGCAGCGCGGACACCTGGGTGGACTGGAATCTGCACGGCCACCAGTTCGTCACACATCTGGCACCGGAGCGCGCGCAGCGCATACACAACCCGGTCGACGGTCACGACGTCCCGGTGCCGCACTTCGGGCTGATCCTGACGATTCCGGCCTTCCAGCAGCTTGCCGAGCGGTTGCGCGCGGCGGGCACCGGGTTCGTCATCGAGCCATACGTGCGCTTCGCGGGCCAGAAGGGCGAGCAGTGGACGATGTTCCTCCTCGACCCGGCCGGCAACGCGCTGGAGTTCAAGGCATTCGCCGACGACTCCCAGGTGTTCGCCGCCTGACCGGCGGACACCGCGCCCCTCCCTCTCACCACTCGAAAGACGGGACGAGTTCATGAAGGTGTTCCAGATCGGCGCCGCCGGAGGAGTCGGCCGCCGCCTCACCCAACTCCTCACCGCCCGCGGGGACTCGGTGACCGGCATGCATCGCGGGCCCGCGCAGGGCGAATCCGTGCGGGAGGCCGGTGGGAATCCGGTGATCGGTGATCTCATCACCGACTCGGTCGACGACCTCGCGCAGAAGATGCGGGGCCATGACGCGGTGGTCTTCTCGGCCGGTGCACACGGTACCGGAATGGACAAGACGACCCTCATCGACGGCAAGGGCCTCCAGAAGGCCGCCGACGCGGCCACGCTCGCCGGCGTGTCGCGGTTCGTCCTCGTCTCGGTGTTCCCCGACGCGCTGCGCGGCGGCGAGGGCGGCGAGGGCTTCGAGCACTACGTCAAGGTCAAGAAGACCGCCGACGTGTACCTGACGCGCACGGATCTCGACTGGCTGATCGTCCGTCCCGGAACCCTTCTGGACACCCCCGGCAGCGGCCGGGTCACGGCGGGCCCCGCCATCGAGTACGGCGACGTGCACCGCGACGACGTCGCCGCGTTCATCGCCGCCGCCCTCCACGAGCCCGCCCTGAACCGCGTGATCGTCGAGCTCACCTCCGGCGACACCCCCGTCGCCGACGCCGCAGCACAGCTCGCGACCGCGTGACCTCCCACCTCACGCAACAACCGCACCACCAGCAAGGAGTAGCACCATGACCGTCATCGATTCCTACAGCCACGACGTCTTGGGTGAGAAGGAGTTCGGTTTCGCCCAGGCCATCAAGGTCGGCGACACGATCTACGTCTCCGGGCAGCTCTCCCACGACGACGAGGGCAACTTCCTCCACGCGGACGACTTCGACGCTCAGCTCCAGCAGGCCTACGCCAACTTCGAGAAGGTGCTCGCCCACTACGGCGCCACCCGCAACCAGGTCGTCTCGGAGACCCAGTTCATCGTGGACCTGCCGAAGTACAACATGGCGATGGCCGCGGCGAACCTGGCCTATTTCGGTGACCACCGCCCCACCAGCTCCACCATCGGCGTCGCCTCGCTGTTCTTCCCCGGTCAGCTCATCGAGGTCAACTTCGTCCTCGACACCCGCCTGCCGACCTGATCATGGATGCCGTCATAGCCGGTTGGCGAGGCAAGATCGCCCTCATCCTGGAAGCGGCTCTTGACGAAGCGCGGTGACTCGGTCGCGGGCCTCATCCGGAACACGTCGCAGGCTGCGGGTCTGGCCGAGGACGGGACGAAGGTCATCGTCGTGGACCTGGAGAAGGCCACGGGCGACGAGATCCCACGGCACCCGACGGGCAGCCGCTGCGGTGGTGTTCGCCGCAGAGACCGGGCTGGGCAGTACGGCGGCCCGCAAGGGCCGTTGAGGACAACACCCTCGACCCGATCTTCCGCGCCTACCTGTGAGCCGAGATCGCTGCCGAGAACGCCCTCCGCGCACGGACCGCGTTCCGGACGGCCATCCTGCGCCCCGGCCTGCTCAGCGACGAGCCCGGCACCGGCCGGGTGACGCCGGCCGAGCGGAACGCCGCCGGTTCCATCTCACGCCCGGGCATCGCGGCCGCGCTGCTCGCCCTGCTCGACGAACCGCGCCTTGGCCGCCGGACCGTCGAAGTCATCGGTGCCGACATCCCGATCGCGGATGCCGCGGCCTCCCTTGCCGCCCGCTGAACGCTTCCCACCACTCTCCCTTAAAACGTCGGCCTTCCTACGGCCTGCCAATCCCCCACCCGAAAGAGAATCACCGTGAGCGTGCTGTTCACCCCCCTCACCCTTCGATCCCTTGAGATACCCAACCGGGTCTGGATGTCCCCGATGTGCATGTACTCCGCCGCCACAGAGGGTTCGGAGACCGGTGTGCCGACCGACTTCCACCTCGCCCACCTGGCCTCCCGTGCTGCGGGCGGCGCGGGCCTGGTCATGGCCGAGGCCACCGGTGTCCGGCCCGACGGGCGCATCAGCCCCTGGGACCTGGGCCTGTGGAACGACCGCCAGCAGGAGGCGTTCACCCGCATCACCCAGGCCATCAAGGCGCACGGTGCAGTCCCGGCCGTCCAGCTCGCCCATGCCGGCCGCAAGGCTTCCGTGGACAAACCCTGGCTGTCCGACCGGTACGTGCCCGAGACCGAGGGCGGCTGGCAGCCCGTCGCTCCCAGCGCGATCGCGTACGACGGACTGGCTGTCCCGCACGAGCTGACCGTGGAGGAGATCCAGCAGCTCGTACGCGACTTCGCCGACTCCGCGCGGCGCGCGCTGGCCGCCGGCTTCCAGGTCGCCGAGGTGCACGGCGCCCACGGCTACCTGATCAACTCCTTCCTCTCCCCCGCGTCCAACCACCGCACCGATGCCTACGGCGGCAGCTTCGAGAACCGGATCCGCTTCGCCCTGGAGGTCGTCGACGCCGTCCGGACGGTGTGGCCCGAGGATTTGCCGGTCTTCTTCCGCACCTCGGCCACCGACTGGCTGACCGAGAATCCCGAGGACGAGCGTGAGGGCTGGACCGGTGAAGACACCGTCCGCCTCGCCAAGGAACTCCAGGCCCGCGGCGTCGACCTGCTCGACGTGTCCACCGGCGGCATGGTCCGCGATGCCAAGATCGTCACCGGACCGAACTACCAGGTGCCGTTCGCCACCCGGGCCCGCCAGGCCACCGGCATCCCCACGGCGGCCGTCGGCATCATCACCGAGCCGCGGCAGGCGGAGGAGATCCTCACCAGCGGGCAGGCCGACGCGGTCTTCCTCGGCCGCGAACTGCTCCGCAACCCCTACTGGGCCCAGCACGCCGCACTCGAACTCGACGCCGAGCCCCGCTGGCCCGACCAGTACGCCTACGTCGTCAAGCGCCGCAAGCGCTGACCTCCCCACCCCCTACAGTCTCTGCCGCCCTGTTAAGGCGCACTGATGCGTGCGCACATATGCCGACCCGGTCCGCCGGCCGGACATCGACGACCAGGCCCGAGCCGTCCTCCAGCCGTGCGAAGCAGTCCGGCGTATGCGAGATCCGGCGCGTCGCCCCCTGCCATGTCACCCGGAACGGCTGCGAGGCCAGCCCCACCAGCGACCCCTCGTTGCCGCCCAGTACCAACCCGTGAAGTGCCGCTGCCCGCGGTACGACGTGAACCGCCGTACCGGGAGCACCGACTCGAACGGAACCCGGGACACCGCCTCCAGTACGGACTTCCGCAGCCCGCCACCCTCACCGTCAGCCCACTCGACATCGACCAGACCCAGATCCATCGCCACCCCCGGCTCCGCGTACCTGCCGAAAACGACCGTGACAGGTACAGCGAGAACCGGACCAGCAAAATGAGATCAAACCCTACGTACGGGTAAACACCGTCGCTTACCGCACGACGCAGCGAGAACCCGACAGCGCAAACGAGAAGCGGTGAGAATCCGACAACCTCAGTGCGACAGGACACCAGGCACGAGGCCTGGTCTGCTGCCGGGCATCTCGGGTGCCAACTATCCCCGGCATGTGACAAACCAGCGTCGGTGGTCACACAGGCTAACGCCGTACCCGGGGCATCCCCAGGCCTATCCACGAGATGATCTCCCGCTGGATCTCGTTGTTCCCGCCGCCGAAGGTGAAGATCACGGCGGAGCGGTAGCCGCGTTCGAGTTCGCCGTGCAGTACGGCTCCCGCCGAGCCCTCCTGGAGTGCGCCGGGGGCGGCGACGACCTCCATCAGCCAGGCGTATGCGTCCCGGCGGGCCTCGGAGCCGTAGACCTTGACGGCGGAGGCGTCCTGCGGGGTGAGGGTGCCGTTCTGGAGGGCGCCCACCATCTGCCAGTTGAGGAGTTTGAGCGCGTCGAGCCTGACGTGCGTCCGGGCGAGCAGGCGGCGCACCCAGGGCAGGTCGACGACGCGGCGGCCGTCGGCGAGCTTGGTCTCCGTGGCCCAGCGCTGCACGTCGTGCAGGGCGCGGATCGCCATCGTGCCGTGCGCGGCGAGGGTCACGCGCTCGTGGTTGAGCTGGTTGGTGATCAGCCGCCAGCCCTGGTTCTCGGCGCCGACGCGCCGCGAGACGGGGACGCGTACGTTCTCGTAGTAGCTGGCGGTGGTGTCGTGGGAGGCGAGGGTGCGGATGACCGTGCAGGAGTATCCCGGGTCGTCGGTCGGCACGAGGAGCATGGTGATGCCCTTGTGCGGCGGGGCCCCGGGGTCGGTGCGCACGGCGAGCCACACCCAGTCGGCGGTGTCGCCGTTGGTCGTCCAGATCTTCTGTCCGTCGACGACGTAGGTGTCGCCGTCCCGTACCGCGCGCGTCCTGAGGGCGGCGAGGTCGGTGCCCGCGTCGGGTTCGCTGTAGCCGATGGCGAAGTCGATCTCCCCGGCGAGGATCTTCGGCAGGAAGTACGCCTTCTGCTCGTCGGTGCCGTACCGCATGATCGTCGGCCCTACGGTGTTCAGCGCCATCAGGGGCAGTGGCACGCCGGCCTGGGCGGCCTCGTCGAAGAAGACGAACTGCTCGGTCGGGGTGAGGCCGCGGCCGCCGTACTCCTTGGGCCAGCCGACGCCGAGCCAGCCGTCGGCTCCGAGCCGGCGGATCGCCTTGCGGTAGAAGCGCTTCGCGGCGACCGGGTCGATGTGCCGGGCGTAGGCATTGTGCGGCACCAACTCGGCGAAGTAGGCACGCAGTTCGGTGCGCAGCCGCAGCTGCTCGGGCGTGTGGTCGAGGTGCACGGCGCCTCCTGGCTCCCCAAGGCCGGTCCTGACGGCGCACACGGTAGAACGTGTTCCAGTAATTGGGAATGCCGGAGGCCCTATCGGCTGGACGGCGAGCAGGGCGAGCGGCGCTGGACGGAGAGCCCCGGCTGTCCGAGCGTCTCGGGTCGGCCACCTCAGGCCGGCGTCCTGTCCGACCGTCCCAGGTCGGCCACCTCAGGCCAGCGTCGCCATGAATTCCGTGCAGGCCTCGGCACAGGCACGGCAGGCGGCCGCGCTCCTCTCGGCTCCGGGGTGCTTGTCGAAGACGTGGGCGCACTCCAGGCATACGGTCCGGCACCACTCGAGCTGGGCGCGGATGCCGGCCTCGTCCAGGCGGTTGTCCTCGGACAGCACACGACAGGTCGCGTCACACACCTCCGCGCACATGATGCCCTTGCGGCGCAGCAGTTCCTGCTGCGCGGTCCCGCCCGGTTCCACGAGTCCGGCGCGCAGCGCACACTCTCGCGCACACTCCGTGCACGCCTGGGCGCATGCGAAACGGTCCTCCAGGAACCGGAAGAGCTCCTGCTGCGATGTCTGATACGTCTGATGCCCCTGATACGCCTGATGCCCCTGATACGTCTGAGATGTCGCCGAAGTCATATCCGACGGGTAGCCGGGCATGGCGGCACGAAACCCGTCGAGCCGCGCCAGGCGTATCACCGGTCGCCCCGCGCGAGAAGCCGCCGACGGAGAGTCACGGACCATGCAGGGCCGATTCGTGACCCATTGGTGGGGTATTGAGGTGATATGAGTAGCCCAAGCATGGAGTTGGCCGCCGCGAGCGGTCTGCTCAGTCTCGGAATGTTCGCGGTCGGGATGGCCCTCGTGGCCGTGCTGGGCGGCAGCTTCTGGCTGGGCACGCGGGTGAAGTCGCGCGAGCCGGCCCGGCCGCGCCCCGAAGAGCAGCCGCACCTGCCGCCGGGCGGCGCGGTGCACGAGATACGGGAGAACCGGGAACCCGACGAGGTGCCCCGAATGCCGGAGGGCGGCCGTCCCCTCACACCGTACGAACTGACCAACATGCAGACCCGGTCCAGTGCGGACAAGAAACGGCGGCGCTGGAGCCCCGGCAGCAGCGGTTCCTTCGGCGGAGGCGGCCTGGGTTCTCATTGACCCGGACCAGCGGGCAGGCCGAGGGCGACCGGATCCGGTCGGCGGCGCGCCACACGGGAGGAGCCGAGCGGGGCGAGCC